>NZ_NNRN01000037.1:0-141123 GCF_002252535.1 Brucella lupini | reverse complement strand
CGGTGGAACCGTACGTACGGTGGTGTGGGAGGAGGGCCTAAAATGCCCTCCTACCCGATCCTTGACCGAATCGCCGGAGTTGAGGACCATCACCGGACGCGACTGACATCGCGCTTTCATGCTGCAGATCGTTTTCAGGGGATCATGATCGGCGCGCTGCGGCTCATTCGGGGAAGGGGATTTCCATGATCGTAACACGTTTGAGCAAAACCGCCTTCGTGGCGGCGATAGCCTTTTTCGCAACGCTGGTTTCGTTCGGTAATATCACCGATTACGATACGAATTTCGGATTCGTGCAGCACGTCCTGATGATGGATACCATCTTTCCCGATGCCACGATCAAGTATCGCGCCATCACTAATCCGATGCTGCACAATGCCGCCTATATTCTCATCATCGCGGCAGAGACGCTGACGGCGATCCTGTGCTGGATCGGGGCGTTTGCGATGCTCGGTCGTCTGACTGACCGGGCGGTCAGCTTCAACCGTTCGAAGAAATGGGCCATTGCCGGTCTTGCACTCGGTTTTCTGGTCTGGCAGGTCGGCTTCATGTCGGTTGGCGGCGAATGGTTCGGCATGTGGATGTCGCAAACCTGGAACGGGATCGAATCCGCGTTCCGGTTCTTCATCACCATCATCGCTGTGTTGATCTTCGTCGTGCTGCCGGACGGCGAACTGGTGGATTGAATTTGACGTTTGAATCCCGACTTCATGAGATGCTGTTTCAAACGCCAAATTCGAAAAATCCACTAGATACATGAAGTTACCAGTGGTCTTTGCGATTCCGACATTTGCTCGGCGCCTGTATCAGAGGGACGCAAATGTCGGAATCAGACCACTAGAGTAAATGTGATGCTGAAACAGGCTCGTCAATCAACTCGACACCAGCCTGTTTCATCTTCTGCAGCATGATGTCCATTGAGCCATTAAGGTTGATCCCGCGGCACGCATCCAGACGGACGCGCACCTGAAAGCCTTCTGCAATGGCGTCGAGCGCCGAATAGGCGACGCAGAAGTCGGTGGCCAGTCCCGCCAGAGTGAGCGAACCAATGTTACGTTCGCGTAAATACCCGCCAAGACCGGTCGGCGTACTGCGGTCGTTTTCGAAGAATGCAGAATAGCTGTCTATGCCGATGCGAAAGCCTTTGCGAATGACGAGTTGTGCCCGCGTCCACTGCAAGTTGGCGTGAAAATCTGCGCCATGACGACCCTGAACGCAATGGTCGGGCCAGAGCGTCTGCAGGCCATAGGCCATCTCGATCGTATCGAAAGGCTGGGCGTGGGCATGAGTCGAGGCGAAGCTTGAATGATTGGCCGGGTGCCAGTCCTGCGTGAGGATCACGTGTTCGCTTTCATCGATCAGCCGGTTGACGGTGGGAATGATTTCGTCACCGCGATCGACGGCTAGCGCACCGCCGGGGCAGAAATCATTCTGGATGTCGACAACCACAAGTGCATGACCGATCATAGAATACTCGCTTTGCTTATTCCGTAACCGACTATAGCCAGACAGGGTTCACGAGACCAGCAATAAGCCGCGTTCTGGTATAACATCGGCAAGAGTGCTACGGACGGCTCAAATCAGACACCAGACAGGAAACCATCATGACAGATGTTATCGTCCGCGACAGCAATGGAACTCAGTTGAATGACGGCGATTCCGTTACCTTGATCAAGGACCTGAAGGTCAAGGGAACCTCCACGACATTGAAGCGGGGAACACTGGTCAAGGGCATTCGCCTCACCGGGAACCCGGACGAAGTCGATTGCAGCACCAAGCAGGTCAAGGGACTGGTGCTGCGGACCGAGTTTCTGAAGAAAGCCTGATTTTCAGAGCGCGCATCTTATTCCAAAAACCGCTTCGCACTTTTCGGGATACGCTCTAAGCATCGATCTCCACGCGACCGCGTGGGCGGCTGCAGCAGGCGAGGATATAGCCCTCGGCAATTTCGTCGTCGCGAATGCCGCCATTGTGGTTCATCTCGGTCTCTCCGCCGAGGCACTTCACCTTGCAGGTGCCACAGATTCCGAACTCGCAGGCGCTCGGAATCTTGAGGCCGCCACTACGGGCGGCAAGCAGGATTGTGTCGTTTTCCGTACATTCGACTTCCACGCCGGAAAGGCTGAAGACGACGCTGGCTGCTGCCACGGCCGGGGCGATGGGTGCTGTCGCTGTACTCGCTGGTTCGGAGAGCGTGGACGGCACCGGAACCGACGAAATCTCGCTGGCCGGATTAAAACTCTCCTGATGATAGTTGGCCATGTTGAAACCGGCGTCTTCCAGCAGGCCCCGCACACCGTTCATGAACGGTTCCGGCCCACAGCAGAAAACCTTGCGATGCAGGAAATCAGGCGCCAGCAGTTCAAGCCGGGCACGGTCTATTCGCCCATGCAAGCCCGGCCAGACATGGCGTGCCGATGATTGCTCGACAATGAAGGCCAGATGCATTGCTTCCATGCGACCGGCAAGCAGCTCCAGTTCACGGCGGAAAATGATGTCGTCCGGCGTGCGTGCGCAATTGATGAACGCGACGTCGGTCGCAGGGGCACAGTCGAAGAGCCAGCGCGTCATGGAAACCATCGGCGTGATGCCGGAACCGGCAGAGACGAAAAGATACTTTTCGCCCGGATGATTGGCGAGTGAGAAATCGCCGTTCGGTCCGTAAGCCTTTATCTTCATCGGTGGACGCAGATTGTCGAGCATCCAGCGCGTGCCGATGCTGTCCTTCTGCGCCTTGACGGTGACGGAGACGTGGTAGGGGCGGGAAGGGGTCGAGGAAAGCGTATAGGTCCGCAGCACCGGGCCGAGGCCATCTGCCCGTTCAATCGGCAGTTCCAGAGTAACGAACTGGCCCGGCGTATAGCGGAACCAGTTGTCCTCGGCGGTCTTGAAGGAGAAGGTCATGACGTCTGGCGCTTCTTCGATGGCCGAGATGCATTCCAGCATCTGCAACCTGTCGTTCCACGGCAGCATCTCGTCCAGATATTTCAGAGGCTGCATGACCTTCTCACTTCTTCAACTGCATTTCAAAAATCAGGCGACGCGGCTGAGCTTTGCCGCTTCACCACGCAGGCGCGGCGTAATGGTGTTGGTGTACCATTCGAGGAACTGCATCACGCCGCCTTCATGTTCAACCGAGTAAGGGCCCGGCTGATAAGCGGGCGAGCGAATGCCCACCGCATTTTCTTCAACGATCTGCCGGTCCTGGTCATTGGTCTGGATCCACACATGGGTCAGTTCATCGAGATCATAGTCCACGCCTTCGACGGCATCCTTGTGGACGAGCCATTTGGTGGTGACAAGCGTTTCCTCGGCGCTGATCGGCAGAACGCGGAAGGAAATCGCATGATCTGCCATCAGGTGGTTCCAAGTTGATGGATAGTTGAACATCAACATTGCACCGATATTCGTGTTACCAGCTACCTGATCGCTCAAAGGCTTCTTGACAGCCGCCTTGCCAGACATGGTGTAGCTCACCGCGTCGCGCAGAAGTGGGATGCGGGTGATGCGATAGCGCCCATCTTCGGACATGTTGAATTCTGCAGGCAGACCGATGCTGGCGCAATTCTTCCAGAGCTGGTTGATCTCCGGATCTTCCATCACGCCCTGCACGCCGGTTGCCGACGGAGCTTCCGGATAGGTGCGGCAGAGTTCTGGATGGTTCGCGGCGCAGTGATAGCACTCGCGGTTGTTTTCCCAGACGAGCTTCCAGTTGCCCTTCTCGATGATCGAGCTTTCGAAGGCGACCTTTGCATCCTTGATATTGTGCGGTGCGAGATAAGGCTCGACCAGATTGCGGAATGCACCGAAATCGGGCGCTTCCTCGGCGACGCAGACATAGATATAGCCGGCGACGGTTTCGCAATGAACCGGCTTCAGGCCGTATTCGGCAGGCTTGAAGTCAGGGCCGACCTGACGCGCGAAAAGCAGACGCCCGTCCAGTTCATAGGTCCACTGGTGATAAGGGCAGACGAGCTTTGCGGCGGTTCCCTTTTCAGCCGCGCAAATGCGCGAGCCACGATGGCGACAGGAATTGTGGAAAGCACGAATGCCGCCCTGCGCATCGCGAACGATGACAACAGGATAAGCGCCGATTTGCACGGTCATATAGGAACCGGTCTTCGGCAGCTCGCAATCATGGCCGACAAACAGCCAGTCCTTGTAGAAAATGTTCTCCAGATCCAGCTTGTGATATTCTGGATCGGTGTAGAATTTCTGCTCCAGGCTGAAATTGGGGTCGCGCCCGGTCAACAGCCCCAGCATTTCGTTGCGAACGTCCATAGCCTCGAACCCTTGCTTTCCATCTTGGATCTGCCTTCTGCTGTTCTCCCAGCGACTATGGCTCGATCCGGTGTTCCCTTTGTCTTCCGGAAGCACGGCTTGTCCCGTTATCTCAATGGCTTGCTCACATCTCCCGAGGTCTGTGAACTAGCTTCCGTTATCCCGATTCAATCACTGAACTATTCTAAACGCGCATTGGGATGCGACATGGTTTTCGCGTAAAGACGACACGCCAAAATGTCGCTTTTGCGGCGTGATCAGATCGTCGCAAATATGTGTTACATCCGCCTTCGGAGCGTTTCCGGGATTGCAAATTGGTTTAAAAGCCAGTTACCACGTCAACCACATCCCAATCTGTTTCATTCCATGGGAGGCTCGGTGGCCATGAAACGTTCTGAAATCAACGAAATCATCCGCGAAAGCGACGCTTTCATCCGCTCTTTCGGCTATGTCATGCCGCCTTTCGCATATTGGTCGCCCGAGGAATTGAAGGCGCGGACCTCTTCGGATGCGCATGCCATTCGCGATGCGCGCCTTGGTTGGGATATTACGGACTACGGGCAGGGCAAGTTCGCCGATCTTGGCCTGTTCCTCTTCACCACGCGTAACGGCAACGCAGAAGACCTCAAGCGCGGCGGTGGCATGCTTTATGCCGAAAAGATCATGATCTCGCGCAAGAACCAGCTTTCTCCGATGCACCGGCATGTGGTGAAGGCCGAAGACATCATCAATCGTGGTGGGGGCACGCTGGTGCTGGAACTGTTCAACTCGCTGCCGGATGGCAGTGTGGATGAGCAAACCGACGTGACTGTTGCCACCGACGGACGCCTTGTGACGCAGAAGGCTGGTGCTCATCTGAAGCTGCAGCCGGGCGAAAGTGTGACGCTGCTGCCGGGCAATTGGCATGCTTTCTGGGGGGAAGGCGGCGATGTGCTGATCGGCGAGGTTTCGACCGTCAACGACGACCTGACCGACAATATTTTCCGCGAGCCGATTGGCCGTTTTTCGAATATCGATGAAAACGAGAAGCCGCTGCATCTTCTGGTATCCGACTACGACAAATGGCTGTGAGCCTACCGATATTTCGGTTCTAGCCGCCTGCAAATGGCGTTGTTTGACGTTTCCGGTCTGCATGTAACTTTAAGTGAACGATGCTCCGGTTCTCTAACGCTGCCATTTCCGGCAAACCGGGGCCGGAATCTCACGCGAAGCCAAACTGAAGGACTGAACATATGAAGCTGGCGATGATCGGAACGGGCTATGTGGGTCTGGTTTCAGGTGTGTGTTTTGCCGAATTTGGTTTTCACGTTACCTGCGTCGACAAAAACCCGTCGATCATCGAGCGGCTAAAGGCCGGGAAAGTCACCATCTTCGAGCCAGGGCTTGATGAGTTGATGACCCGCAATATTCGCGATGGTCGGCTGGAGTTCAGCACCGATCTTCCGGCAAGTATCGCCGATGCCGACGTCATCTTCATCGCTGTTGGCACGCCATCCCGTCGTGGTGATGGCGAGGCGGACCTGCAATATATCGAAGCAGCTGCGGATGAAATCGCCGCCGCCATGAAGCCGGGCGCCGTGGTCGTCATCAAGTCGACGGTCGTGGTTGGCACCAATGCGCGCATACGCGACCGTATCAAGGCTGCCAGTCCGGCTGTGTCGTTCTCGATGGTGTCCAATCCGGAATTCTTGCGGGAAGGCTCGGCAATAGAAGATTTCATGCGACCCGACCGTGTTGTTGTTGGGGTGGAAGACGAGCGCGGCAGGGCCGCGATGCAGCGCCTCTATCGTCCGCTTTACCTGCGTGAAACGCCGATGGTCGTCACGTCGCTGGAAAATGCGGAAATCATCAAATATGCGGCCAATGCTTTTCTGGCCATGAAGGTGACGTTCATCAACGAGGTTGCGGACCTTTGTGAGAAGACCGGCGGCAATGTGCAGGAAGTCGCGCGCGCCATCGGTATGGACAATCGCATCGGCTCGAAATTCCTGCATGCCGGTCCGGGCTTCGGCGGATCGTGCTTCCCGAAGGATACGCGGGCCTTTGCTGCGACGGGCAAGAAATATGATGCGCCGCAATCGCTGATCGAACAGGTCATTGCGGTCAATGAGACGCGCAAACAGTCGATGGCCGAACGGATCGTGACTGCGGCCAAGGAAAACGGTGCAGACACGGTTGCTGTCCTGGGCGTCGCCTTCAAGCCGAACACTGATGATATTCGCGAGTCTCCTGCGCTCGACATTATCGCGGCCATTCAGAAAGCCGGGATCAAGGTTCAGGCGCATGACCCTGAGGCCATGGACGCTGCCAGGGCGGTGCTTCCTGATGTTGTCTGGTGCAATTCAGCTTACGAAGCGGCGAAGGGCGCAGGCGTCGTTGCCCTGCTGACCGAATGGAACGCTTATCGTGCGCTGGATCTTAAGCGAGTGGCCAATGTCATGGCCGGAAATGTGCTGATTGATCTGCGCAATGTCTACAAGGCAGAAGATATTGCAGGCACCGGGCTAGATTATCGTTCGGTTGGGCGGACGCTTCGGGCCTGACTGGTGGTCTGATTCCGACATTTGCATCCCTCGGATATGAGCGCCGAGCAAATGTCGGAATCAAAAAAACCACTAGTAACTTTATGAATCTAGTGGATTTTTCGAATTTGACGTTTGAAACGGGATTTATATCGGACGGGTATCAAACGTCAAATTCAATCCACTAGAGCATTTCCAGCAAAAGTGGAAACCGGTTTTGCGTCCAGAAATGCTCTGGAAACGACCGGGGAGTTTACTCCCCGGCTGTCAGCCGCTTCTTCTCATTGGCGATGAGCCAGAGATTGCGAACATAGACGATGAGGCCAAGTCCTTGGCCAGCGATGAAGACCGGGTCTTTACGCTGGATCGCATAGATCAGCAGCAAAGTGCCACCGAAGAGTGAGAAGAACCAGAAGGCAACCGGCATGACGCTGCGTTTTGCCTTTTCGGAAGCCAACCACTGCACAACGAAGCGCATGGTGAAACAGGCCTGGGCGACGAAGCCCAGCACGATCCAGCCATCCCACTGGGCCACGAAAACCTCGTGCAGCCACTGTGACAGGCTGTTGAAAATATCAGTCATGGGTGATCTCTCTCACACGCGGAACGACCTTGCGGCGCTTCCGCAGCCACCAGACGCCATAAAGGTCCAGAATGCCGCGCACTCCACGGTCCAGAATGCCGTAATTGGATTTGCCGTGGCGGCGTTCGCGGTCGACAACATCGACATGCACGACGTCGAAACCTTCGCGGATTGCCAAAGCAGGCAGATAGCGATGCCATCCGTCAAAGAAAGGCAGTTGCCGGAACAGGTCAGTGTGCAGCGCTTTCAGGCCGCAGCCGGAATCGCGGGTCTTGTCCTTGAGGATCGCGCCGCGCAGATTGTTAGCAAAGCGAGACGAAAGCTGCTTGAGTTTCGTATCCGTGCGCTTGAGGCGCTGTCCGGCTGCAATGCCGTAATCAGGCCCGGCCTTTAACAGTGCATCTGCCAGAACCGGGAGATAGGCGGGGTTGTTCTGTCCGTCGCCATCCATAGTCACGACGATCTTGCCGCGTGCCGCGAAAACACCGGAACGCACAGCAGCGCTCTGGCCTGACGACCGGTCATGGCGCAGATGGCGGAGTGGCTTGCCGGCATGAATGCGGCCCGCGAGTACATCGCTGGTCGAGTCCGTCGAACCGTCGTCGACGACGATGACTTCGTATGCGCGGCCCTGCATGGCGGCATCGACTTCATCCAGCAAAAAGGCAAGATTGTCGGCTTCGTTGCGGCAGGGGATAACCACAGAAATCGTCGGTGTGTCCAAGCGGAGTGTTCCTTTATTCCTCGCGCTATCTGCTTAAGCTCGGCTTTCCTGCCCGGAAACCCGATAACGCGCAAGGCGCGCTCCATAGCATTGATTGGATGGCAAAGCCAAGACGGTTCAAGTAAACGTGAGTTCTGGCCCGGATAATAGCTCTATTGATCGGTTGACTGCCGTTTTTTAGCCGGACATTGCCGGATACGGAAGAGCCTCCGCCAGCCAATCCAGAAAATTCTGTGTCACCTCATCCCGGTTGATTTCATTGAGGCTCTCATGGCGGGTGGCGGGCAGGATCGTGCAATTGACACGCTCGAAACCCATTTTCCGCATCCTTTCTGCCAGCCTGCGCACTGCGGCACCGTTCACCGTTGCAGGGTCTTCGGCCCCACCAACAAGATTGAAGGGCATGTTTCGCGGGATATTGGAAAAGTTCCGGTCGTCGGCGCCACGGCGGATCAAGCGGAAAATGTCGATCCATAACGCCACGCTGGCATCGAAGCCGCAAAGCGGATCTGCGACATAGGCGTCGACCTCTGCCGGGTCGTGCGAGAGCCAGTCGAATAGCGTGCGGTGGCCCTTTATGGATCGACCCCAGGCGCGGAAAGTCATCTTTGGCAGAATGGTGCTCGGAACATCTGAGCCTTTCAGCATGCGCTCCATATAAAGAAGTGCGAGCGCTGCAGCGCTTTCCGCGCCACCATCGACATTGGCATTCCAGATCGCGGCGGCATCGACTGTGTCAGCGTAGTCCAGCACATAGTTCAGCGTGATCAGCCCGCCCATGGAATGTCCGAAAAGCACGACCGGAAGGCCCGGATGGTTCTCGTGAATATGCCGGTTAAGCGCGCACACGTCCTCGATAGCCACAAGATGGCCCTGCTTTTGTGCGAACATTCCCCTTGGCGCATGAGCACCGATATTGGCGCCGTGGCCGCGATGGTCGTGGATATAGACGTGGTAGCCTGCTGCGACCAAGGCGGACGCGAAGCGTTCATAGCGTGCGGAATGTTCGGCAAGGCCGTGGCATATCTGGACAACGGCTCGCGGTGTCCCGGCGCGGACGGTGCGGAACGGGAGTTCTGATTTGTCTGAAACCGGCAGATGATGAATGGTTTTGAATGTCATTTCGCCATCTGATTTTATGCCGTGCAAATAGTCAATCTCCTCCGTTGCGGCGTCGCTTAAACAGGCACTGGAACGGAGTGTGAATGAATTTTAGGCAATTGCGTTTTTTGTGCAGATTCCGCTTGAAAAGCGCAAAAGCTTGGGCAAATCTAGCTTTGCAGACGGGGTTTTTGAAGGGCAATCAGGGGCGTTTTAAACGGGATTCCACGTCATAACTTGCAGGCCGTCCGATGAAAGGGAGGAAACTTTCGCGGACGGTGGCCAGAGGGGAAACCGGGTGACGGAAATATCCGCGCCCGGTTTCATTATTTATGGTTTTCATCAGAGTTTGATTTGCGGTTCCGGCTGCTTCCGTTTCGTGGGTTGCCGTTTGCGTCCGGGGCATATTTGGCCTACATACGCGTCAGCAATTTCCGCGCGGTTCGGCAATGTTAAGACCGATCGCGCTTCTCAACCTGCGGAGACGACGCGCTTTATGGCACGCCAGTTCATTTATCACATGTCCGGCCTCAATAAGGCCTATGGCAACAAGAAGATTCTGGAGAATATCCATCTCTCCTTCTATCCCGACGCGAAGATCGGCATTCTCGGCCCGAACGGCGCCGGTAAGTCGACCATCCTCAAGATCATGGCCGGTCTCGACAAGGAATATACCGGCGAGGCCTGGCTGGCCGATGGCGCGACCTGCGGTTATCTTGCCCAGGAACCGGAACTCGATCCTTCCAAGGACGTGCTCGGTAATGTGATGGAAGGTGTGGCCGCCAAGAAGGCGATCATCGACCGTTACAACGAACTGATGATGAACTATTCCGACGAAACTGCGGATGAAGGCGCGAAGCTTCAGGACATCATCGACAGCCAGAACCTCTGGGATCTCGAAAGCCAGGTTGAAATGGCCATGGAAGCGCTGCGTTGCCCTCCGGGCGACGCCGACGTGACCAAACTATCGGGCGGTGAAAAGCGCCGTGTGGCACTTTGCAAGCTTCTGCTTTCGAAGCCTGATCTGCTGCTTCTCGACGAACCGACCAACCATTTGGACGCCGAAACGACTGCATGGCTTGAAAAGCACCTGCGTGAATATCCGGGTTCAGTGCTGATCATCACCCACGATCGCTACTTCCTCGACAATGTGACTGGTTGGATTCTCGAGCTCGACCGTGGTCGCGGCATTCCTTATGAAGGCAATTATTCCGCCTATCTGGAAGCCAAGGCCAAGCGCATGCAGCAGGAAGGCCGCGAAGAGGCTGCCCGTGAAAAGGCGCTGTCGCGTGAACGCGAGTGGATTTCTGCAAGCCCGAAGGCCCGTCAGGCCAAGTCCAAGGCGCGTATCAAGGCCTATGACGAACTGGTCAAGAGCGCGGAAGAGCGTCGCCCTGGCGATGCGCAGATCATTATCCCGGTCGGCGAGCGACTCGGTCAGGTGGTCATCGAGGTCGAGGGTCTGTCGAAGGGCTATGGCGACCGTCTCCTGATTGACGATCTGAGCTTCAAGCTGCCAGCAGGCGGCATTGTCGGTGTGATCGGCCCGAACGGCGCCGGTAAATCGACGCTCTTCAAGATGCTGACGGAGCAGGAACAGCCGGATAACGGTTCGGTTCGTATTGGCGATACGGTTCATCTTTCCTATGTGGACCAGAGCCGCGACGCGCTCGATGCCAACAAGACCGTCTGGGAAGAGATTTCCGGCGGCAATGACGTCATCAAGCTCGGCAAGTTTGAAATGAACTCCCGAGCCTATTGCGGTGCGTTCAACTTCAAGGGCGGCGACCAGCAGCAGAAGGTCGGCAATCTTTCCGGCGGCCAGCGCAATCGCGTTCACCTTGCCAAGATGCTGAAGTCCGGCGGCAATGTCCTGCTGCTCGACGAACCGACCAACGATCTCGATACGGAAACGCTCGGCGCGCTTGAAGATGCGCTGGAAAACTTCGCTGGCTGCGCCGTTATCATCAGCCACGATCGTATGTTCCTCGACCGTCTGGCAACACATATCCTCGCATTCGAAGGCGACAGCCATGTCGAATGGTTCGAAGGCAACTTCGAGGACTATGAAGCTGACAAGATCCGTCGTCTTGGACCGGATAGCGTCAACCCGAAACGGGTGACCTACAAGCCGCTCACACGGTAAGGTTCGAGATGTTCAGGCTCTGGCGGTCTGCAAATGGTGTGGTTCTGCGCTTCCGGTGCTCACGTACGCAAAGTACGCTCCGCTCCGGTTCTCGAACCTCACCATTTTCGTCTCGCCATAGCCAGAACCTCAACGAACCTTTGGCGCTTTAAAGTTAAGGCCGGTGCATTGCACCGGCCTTTTTATTTGATGAAGGGAAACATGATGAAAGATTGGTCTGCAAAGCAATATCTGAAGTTTGAAGACGAACGCAGCCGCCCGGCACGTGATCTTCTGGCCCAGATACCGGTCGATAAGCCGCGCAAGGTTGTCGATATCGGCTGTGGACCGGGTAACTCGACGGAGCTTCTGGTTGAGCGTTGGCCGGAAGCTGATGTTTCCGGCTTCGATACATCGCCAGACATGATCGAGAAGGCCAAGGTCCGCCTGCCGAAGGTGGATTTCACCATCGGCGATGTGGCGAGCTACGAGCCGGATGCGGAAACCGATGTCCTCTTCTCCAATGCCGTTTTCCAGTGGCTGCCGGATCACATCGAGCAGATGAAACGCCTCTTGTCGCTGCTTCGTCCCGGCGCGGTGCTGGCCGTCCAGATGCCTGACAATATGGGCGAGCAGACCCATGTCGGTATGCGTGATGTTGCCAAAACAGAAGCCTTTGCTGCCAAGATCGGCACCAAGGGCAGGGGACCTCTGCCCCCGGTGATGGAATATTATAATGCGCTCGCCGGTCAGGCCGCCCGGCTCGATATATGGCACACGGTCTATAACCATCCGCTGGATGGCGTTGATGCGATTGTGGAATGGGTAAAGGCGACCGGATTGCGACCGTTTCTCGATCCGCTCGATGAACGGGAGCAGGCCGACTATCTGAAGGCTTACAAGGCGAGGATTGCGCCGCATTATCCGGTGGCAGTAGACGGGAAAGTCCTGCTGCGTTTTCCGCGTATTTTCTTGGTTGTTCAGAAGAGATAGTTGCCCGAAGATCGCTCTACACGGGGAATTGATCGATTGCCCGTGTAGGAAAATACAATTATTTCAATATCTTATATTGGCAGCTCATCGCTCGGCAACGTCAATCGTTCATTTGAGCAATTTCTAATATTGGAATAGATTGCATGCAAACGATTTTGTTCCTATGGTCTGGCCGCGTCCTGAAACCGCTCTAAATATGAGCCGTCATGATCGTAACGCCGCGATGCGCGCCATCCCCGTTGCGATTTCGTTCAGGAGGCCGGTTTCGATGCTCTTGCTCCGTTTTTATTTTTCAATGGGAATGAACGCCGAGGCCGCCGGTTCAAGGACTGTTTCAGGCGTCTTTGCGTCTTCGCAATAGATCCAAGCAGCGTGATTTCGACCGGGAGGACATTTCAAATACGAGCCTGCTTTCGGGTTGAATGTGGATCGTAGTTTTATGTTTACGAAGTGAAACAATCGCCGATTTCGGTAATCCCTGCTTGGGGTCGGCGGCTTGCAGGCTGTTTGAGAACCGCCTGCTATCGGGAGTTTTCAGAATGAACAATGCAGAAATGCATGCTGACGCCAATGGCGAGGTCGAAGCGGCACATGATGCCCATGACACGCGCCGCCGCGTCTTTGCCATCGTGGCCAGCGCATCGGGTAATCTGGTGGAGTGGTACGATTTTTACGTCTATTCCTTCGGTGCGCTTTATTTCGCATCGCAGTTTTTCCCTGCGGAGGACCAGACCAGCCAGTTGCTGAATGCGGCTGCGATTTTTGCGGCTGGCTTCCTCATGCGCCCCATCGGTGGCTGGCTGTTTGGTCGTATTGCCGACAAGCTTGGTCGGCGCACATCCATGCTGATTTCGGTTACGATGATGTGCCTTGGCTCATTCGCCATCGCCATTTTGCCGACCTATGAAACGATAGGTGTTCTGGCGCCATTCCTGCTCTTGATCGTGCGCCTCTTGCAGGGCCTTTCCGTGGGCGGCGAATACGGCACTACCGCTACCTATATGAGTGAGGTGGCGCTGGCCGGGCGCCGTGGCTTCTTCTCCTCGTTCCAGTATGTCACGCTGATTGGCGGGCAGTTGCTCGCTGTTCTTGTGATCGTGGTCCTGCAGTTCTTCCTGACATCGGACGAGCTTCATGCCTGGGGCTGGCGCATTCCATTCGCCATTGGCGGTGTTGCAGCCATCGTCGCGCTTTTTCTGCGGCGGACCCTTCACGAGACCTCGACGGAAGAAACCCGCAACAACAAGGCGGCGGGCAGCTTCGCCAATATCTGGAAGAACCATCGCAAGGCCTTCCTTGTCGTCGTCGGCTTCACGGCTGGCGGTTCGCTCGCCTTCTATACCTTCACCACCTATATGCAGAAATATCTGGTCAACACGGCTGGCATGAGCAAGGAAACGGCCAGCGAAACCATGACCTTCGTGCTGTTGGCCTATATGTTGATGCAGCCGCTTTTCGGCGCGTTGTCCGACAGGATCGGCCGCAAGACGATGATGATCGGCTTTGGCGGCATTTCAATCCTAACAACAATCCCGCTCATGACGCTGATCGGTTCGGTGCAGAGCTCGACCTGGGCATTCATCTATATCGTGATCGCTCTGGCGGTTGTCAGCATGTACACCTCCATCAGCGGCATCGTGAAAGCGGAATTGTTTCCGGCGGAAGTGCGGGCGCTGGGCGTCGGATTTTCCTACGCCATCGCCAATGCGATCTTTGGCGGCACGGCTGAATATGTGGCGCTCTGGTTCAAGCAGCAGGGCATGGAAAGCGGCTTCTTCTGGTATGTGACCGCGATGATGGTGATTGTCTTCGTCGTCAGCCTTGTGATGCCGAACCCGCGTGAACATGGATATCTGCAAGGCCACGGCACCGAGTAGCCGGTGTTCTATCGCGTATCAAACGCCGCCTGGGGGCGGCGTTTTCACATCTCCACGGCTTCGTCGTCTTCGGGCGACAGAAGGCGCGTGGCGCGCCATTCGGTCAGCTTGGTGTTGATCGCATCCAGCACGAAGAAACGCGCTGAATCCTTGTCATATCCATCATCCCGCAGTGCATCGTAATCAGTATGCGTGTGGCGCACATGCGCGACCGTCGCCAGCCACACGGCAGTAGACGGCGGCAGCGTCTTCATATGGGGGCTGAGCGCCGCAGCGCGGATCGGTTCTGAATCCGAATAGGGTACTGCCGGAAGCAGGAGCGTCAGCGATTTGGCGATTGCCTTCTGGCGCATTGTGCCTGCACGCATGGCTTATCCTTACAGTCAGTTATTGAGGCGAATCCTTCGTCTGCTTCATTGTGCCACGAAAATCGCTTGCGCAGGAATTACTTTCCATATAAACATATCTTTATATCTTTACGGATTGCCGCGATGGGCCGTAAATGAGGTGATGGATCAATCAAGAGCGGAAGGCATGACCGGTTTGCAACTGCAACTCGATCTGATGGTAGATGTGCTGAAGGCGGTGGCTGAGCCAAGCCGCTTGCGTATTTTGGCGCTTCTTTCGCGCGGTGATCTCACCGTCTCCGACCTGACGACGATATTGGGGCAATCCCAGCCGCGGGTTTCGCGCCATCTGAAGCTGCTTGGAGAAGCCGATCTTATCGATCGCTATCAGGAAGGCGCGTGGGCCTATTTCCGTCTCGCCGACAATGCGATCAGTGGCGATCTTGCACGTGGGCTTTTGGCTCGTCTCGACAAGGCGGATGCGCTGGTTGAGCGCGACATGGAACGCCTGTCGCAAGTGAAGTCCAGCCGTCAGGAAAAGGCGGCCGCCTATTTCAGCGCCAATGCCGGCAGCTGGGATCAGATTCGCAGGCTGCATGTTTCCGAGAATGCGGTTGAAGTCGCGCTTAAGAAAGTTATCGGTGACAAGCCGTTTCAGGCGATGCTGGATGTCGGCACCGGCACGGGTCGGTTGCTGGAGCTTTTTGCCCCGCTTTATCTTCGTGGTGTCGGCATCGACATCAATCGTGACATGCTGTCTGTGGCGCGCGCCAATCTTGATCTTGCAGCTATCGGCAATGCGCAGGTTCGCCAAGGCGATGTCTATGCGCTGCCTGTGGAGCGTGAGAGCTTCGATCTGGTGACTATTCATCAGGTTCTGCACTTCCTTGATGATCCGCTTGCGGCCATTCGTGAAGCGGCGCGGGCTTTGCGCCCCAACGGACGGTTGCTGATCGTCGATTTTGCGCCGCACAAGCTCGAATTCCTGCGTGAGGAACACGCCCATTTGCGGCTTGGATTCAGCGACGAGCAGATGCTGGGCTGGATGAGAGATGCCGGTCTTGAGCCGGAAAAGACACTGGAACTGGAGCCGAAGGCGGCCAATGGAGAAGAGGGGCTGACGGTGAAGCTGTGGCTCGCCCGCGACCCACGCCTTCTCATTGCCGATCCGGCTTCGCATGTCTCCCAAAAGTGGGAACCGGTTTTGGGATAAAGGCAATGCGACAAAAACAGATAATGAGCATGACGGAGACAGTTTGATGGGTTTTTACGGTCTTTCCCGCCGACCGGATGTTGGCCAGACCACCCGGGTATCGTTCGAATTCTTCCCGCCCAAGTCGGAGGAAATGGAACAGCGTCTCTGGGATACGGTGACCCGGCTCGCTCCGCTACAGCCCGAATTCGTCTCTGTGACTTATGGTGCTGGCGGTTCTACGCGTGAACGCACAGCGCGTACCGTGGCGCGTATCCTTAAGGAAACCGATGTCAAACCAGCGGCGCACCTGACTTGCGTGGATGCGACACGCGAGGAAGTCGATCGTGTCGTGCGTGAATTCGCGGCTCTCGGCGTCAACCGCTTCGTGGCGCTGCGCGGCGATCCGGCAGCGGGTATTGGTGAGAAATATGTGCCGACGCCGGGTGGTTATCAGAATGGTGCCGAGCTGGTCTCCGGTTTGCGCAATATCGCTGATTTCGACATTTCGGTTTCCGCCTATCCGGAAAAGCATCCGGAAAGCCCGGATTTTGCCACCGATATCGATATGCTGAAGCGCAAGGTCGATAATGGTGCGACGCGCGCCATCACCCAGTTCTTCTTCGAGAACGACCTTTACGAGCGTTATGTCGAGCGTGTTCGCCGTGCTGGTATCTATATCCCGATCGTTCCAGGTGTCCTGCCGGTGCATAATTTCAAGCAGGTCAAAAACTTCTGCGCGCGGTCGGCAACGCATATTCCAAGCTGGCTGGCGGAGCGTTTCGAAGGACTGGACAATGATCCGCAGACGCATCAGCTTGTAGCGGCCGCAATCGCCGCCGAGCAGGTGATGGATCTGATCGAACGCGGCGTGCAGGATTTCCATTTCTACACGATGAATCGCGCCGATCTGCCCTTTGCGATCTGTCACATGATCGGCATAAGGCCAAAGACGGAAGCAGCTTTAGAGATTGCTTGAAATAAAAGAAAGCCCGGCAGTGACGCCGGGCTTTCTTGTTTTCGTGCGGGTCGGCCTATCCTCAAAACCGAAGCCGCCGTAATGGTTTAGGCTAATTCCCCTAAGGGATGACGCCTGCTATCAACGCTGCAACAAATGCAAATGCCGCACAGATCATGAGGACATTCAAAGATCGCGTAAGTCCCATTGGTCTGTCTCCTTCATATGCGCCCGGGTGACCGGACGCGCGCTGGTAGGAAGCTGGAATCTAAGCGCAAAACGCCTCGAACAAAAGAAGATTTCGTGCTGCAATCTGGCGTGATAGAGAAATAAACCTATCGTTTACCACCTAAACTATTGAAATATTTGACTAGAAAAATTTGTTCACATTTCATGAAAAAGACACCGAACTGCCACGTTTGGTACTGTTTTCGCCGTAGTTGCCACCGGCTTTTGGCGGTGTTTTTTGCGCGTTTTAGCGAATTAGCGCCAAATATGCCGACAAGGTGAGGATAGATATCACTGTCGAATAGAGGATGACGTTGGAGGTTATCGCCGCCTCGCGACGATAGTGCTCAGCCAGCATGAAGGGGCCTGTGCCGGTCGGAAGTGCTGCAAGAAGGGCAGCGCTTTGCGCGAGCAGGGGAGGTAGTCCGAATACATAGACCGCCAGCAGCCAGGTTGCGAGCGGCTGGACGATGAGCTTGACCGAAACAAGAAAAGCGATGGCATTGACGCTTTCGCGTTCGATCTTGCGCGGCTGGGCGAGGAACAGGCCAAGCGCCACCAGTGCACAAGGGGATGCGGCACCACCGAGCATCTTCAGGAAGGTTTCGGCCGGGGCAGGGATGGTGAGTCCCAGAAAGGACACCAACGCGCCGAGCGCCGGAGCGACAAGCAGTGGATTGCGGATCAGGGACCGCATGACTTTCCAGATGAGATGAAGCGGCTTCTTCTCTGTCTGCAGGCCGATTTCGATCAGCACGATCGCAAAAGCAAACGTGACGCAGACGGTGATGATGATCGAAATGGTGGTTGCTGCCAAAACGCCTGACCCGAAGGCGATCATCGAAAGCGGAATGCCCATATAGCCGGTATTCGGGTAGGCGGCGTTCAGCCCGTCAAGCGCGGTATCCGCCAGAGGCAGCTTTCCACGCAGTCGCACCAGAAAGGGCAATGCGAAAGCAATGGCGCTCGAAAGCAGAAACACTGCGATGAAGCCCGGCTGCCAGAGTTCGCTGCCATGCGTATTGGCCATGATGTCGAAGAGAAGGGCGGGCAGCGCCAGATAGACGACGAAACGGTTCAGCTCCGCTATCGCATGAGGCCCGAGTATTTTCAGCTTGAAGGCACCCCAGCCGGAGAAAATCAGCGCAAAAACGGGAAGGACGACAATCAGCGTTGTGAGCATGGGGTGCATTTCATTTCAGGAAAGGAAAAGGCGCGGTTTTTTGAACCGCGCCTTGTCGAGATCAGAGCCTATCGAGAAGCTCTTGTGTCGGCCATGAATCGGCAGGCATTCCAAGGCGCATCTGTTCGGCGCGCACGGCATCGCGGGTGAGGAGACCGAACACACCGTCGATCTTTCCGCCCATGTCGTAACCGCGGGCCTGGAGTTTGGTCTGAAGTTCCTTTAGCTGGTCCTGTGTCAGACCCGGAACTGGATTGCCCGGATCGAAGGCAGGTGCACCAGCCAGACGTGTTGCGAAATAAGCAGCCGTTGTGGCGTAGACGATGGACTTGTTCCATTCCACGAACACGTCGAAGTTGGGATAGGACAGGAAAGCCGGTCCCTTGCGGCCCAGCGGCAGTAGAAGCGACGCGTCGCCATCATCGGGGCCGAGTGGACCGTTGAGGCCCATCACACCTTGCTCAGCCCACCAGGAATGTGGCTTGCGGTTGGTGCGGATCGCTTCTTCCCAAGGCAGATCCTTGGTCAGGCGAACTTCCTCCAGCCAAGGTTGGCCACGCTTCCAGCCGAGTTCCGAAATCATGCGGCCTGCGGTCATCATGGCATCAGGAACGCTGCTCTTCAGATCGACCTTGCCATCGCCGTCGCCATCGACGCCACGTTCAAGATAATCCTTCGGCAGAAGTTGCATCATGCCGATTTCGCCAGCCCATGCGCCGGTTGTTGCTGCATCGACGACGCCTTGATCGAATAGCTTGAGAAGGGCAATCAACTGCGGGCGGAACAGATCCGGACGGCGGCAATCATAGGAGAGGGTGACAAGTGCATTCAGCGTGTCGAAATCACCCTGAATGGCGCCATAGTCGGTTTCAAGCCCCCAGAACGCGGCAAGGACTGGCCCCGGAACGCCATAGGTATCTTCAACCTTCTTGAAGACGTCGGCATATTTGGCCAGATTTTCACGGCCCTTCTTCAAACGCGCTTCCGAGATGAGGCGCTTGGAAAACTCGGTGAAGGTCAGGTTGAAAACAGTCTGCTTGCGGTCGCGATCAAGCACCTTTTGCTCAAGCATGGCCTTGTGCAATTCGGCGATGCCCTTTTCGCCGACACCGGCGTCGCGGGCTTCCTTGGTCAGATTGTCCATCCACTGGCCGTAATCGATCTCGCATTCCGGCTTGGGAAGATTGACGGTGTTTTCAGTTGGCGTCGCAGCAGGCGCCGGAGACGCGGCGGCCTGTGCACCCGACATGGTTGTCGATGCAAGCAAGGCGGCTGCGATAACTGAAGCAAAAAACTTCATTGGTAACTCACACTAATAGATTGGGAGCAAAAGGCTCCCTTTCGGGGATTGTTTTAGCTATTGCCCCAACAAGCCCCGGAAATGAAGCAAAACTTGGTGTGAACTGCCAAACTGCGCCGTGTTAGCGGACCTTGTTGCTTTCCAGCCACTTTTTCCACGAGTTGGCATCGCCTGCGAAGACATTGATATCGGCGTCGCCCTTAATGCCGGGAATGGAGCCGGTGCCGGTATATTGCCAGAACGTCCACGGATGCGGGCCGTACTTCTCGTCCGGATGACCGGCAACGGAGCGCAGCCAGAACGGATAGTCTGCCATCTGCCGCAAGTCGTTGTCATCGAAGAAGTCGACCGTCGTGTAAACAATCGGGCGTTTGCCGTAATGCTTTTCCAGCGCCTGCAGGAAGATGCGCATTTCCTTGCGCACAACGGCTGCGTTGGGGCGCAGCTTGCAGGTTGGCGATTGCGGGTTCCACTCCATATCGAGAACGGGTGGAAGCGCGCTCGGATCACGCGGCACGTTCTGTATATACCAGCGGGCCTGTTCGATGGCCGGGCGGCAGAAATAGTAGAAGTGATAGGCGCTCCGTGCGATGCCTGCCTGATGGGCGCCGTTCCAGTGTTCCTTGAAACGGTCGTCGACGCGGTCACCGCCCTCTGTCGCCTTGATGAAGGCGAAGGAAATGCCGCTGGCGCGCACGGCGCTCCAGTCAATGTTGGTCTGATATTTGGAAACGTCTGTGCCGTGGATCGGATAGTGCCAGGGCGTTTTGCCGGTCCAGTCGTGCGGGTCGCGATCACCGAAGCGCGGTGCCTTTACCGAGCCGGACGGCGGTGCGATCCGGGCCACCGAGCTGCCCGATTTCTTTACGTCGGAAAAGTCGTAATCCACCGTCGTGCAGGCGGAGAGAAGTAAAGCGCCGAGGGCGAGAATGCTGCAGCTGGCCAGACGGTTCATATAGTGGTTCCGTGTCGCGAATCAGTCCTCTAACGGTTACGCGATCCGGAGGCGGACGTCACCAGTCTGGCGGGCAAGTTTGGTGCTAATCTGTGGCAGAGGGTGGCATTGTCGAACGAACAACCGTTATCCAGGCAAAGCCGCGATAAAGAATGCGCTTCTCAACGACAGCACTGCGTTCCTGCGCAAGCTGGTCGCAAACCGCGAACAAGTCGCTGCGCGGTGTGACATGGAACCATTCCAGCCATTGGAAGAGTGCCTTTCCGAACCAGCGCGGCAGCCGGGCCTGATCGCCAAAATCGACGATATGCAATTCTCCGCCCGCATTGAGGTGCCGGATGCTTTCACGAATGACCGACTGCCATTGCGGTATCATCGATACGGCATAGGAAATGAAAATCCGGTCGAAGCCAGCTTGCCCGAACAGTCGTTCTGGATCGAACTGGGCCGCATCCGCACGATCAAGCCGGACGCGATCTTCGATGCCAGCGCGCTCCGCCGCCCGGCGTGCCGTATCCAGCATTTCTGCTGAAATATCGATGCCGAAGAGTTTTGCATCGGGGTAGTTTTCTGCAGCTTTTATCAGATTGCGGCCGGTGCCGCAGCCGATCTCCAGAACTGTGCCGTCCTTGGGTACGGACAGTCCTGCGATCATGGGGTCGCGACCCAGAAGATAGTATTTGCGGGTCGCGTCATAGAAGTGTCGCTGACGACGGTAGACCCGATCCATGAGGTTGGCATGGTCTATACCCTGAACGCTCCATGGGCTGCGCGACATGTCAGGCATCCTTCAGCGCATAAAGATGGAACCCGCCATAGATCGACGAGCGATCGCGGTCGTGCAGGGTGCGGGATTCGTCGGCTTGATATTCCCAGCGATCCAGAATCTGCGGTGCCACCCGTCCTGGAAGCAGGCTCGGTTCGGCTGCGGTACGAAAGATGACACGGGCATTTGGTGCTGCCGTACGGGTGATTTCACTCCAGAGGGCATTGAGCTGCTCGTCATTCATCCAGTCCTGCGCATCCAGCAGGATATAGCGGTCGACGGATGCCGCAGGCTTGGCAGCGAGAAAATCGGTATAGCTTGCGTTCTGTACGGTCATGCGATCAGCGCGTGTGCGTACTGTTTCAAAATTGGAGCGTGACAGATAGGGCGGGAGAGGCCCGGTTTCCTCATTGCCGCTATAGCCGCGCCCGAACGCCTGCCAGGCGAAATAATTGTCGGTAAGGGGGAAACCGCAAGCGAGTTTCTCAAGACGACTGCGCAGGACAAGCGCCATGTCGCCGTTTCCTGCAGTGGCAAGGGCATCATATTGCTGTGGCGGTATGCCCAGTCCGAAAAGGGATGATTTGCGGGCCGTGGCCCAGCGCACCATGCGTTTTTCAAAGAGCGGGGCAAGCGCCGTGTCGAAGAAGCTACGCTGCTCTTCCATTGTGCGCGCCTTCAAGATGTCGCGCGGATCGATCCCGTAGAGGCGCGCCACGCGATGGCCCATGCCGATGAAGACGCCAAGCAAGCCGTGGCGATAGAGGTCGCGCCAGAAAATGGAAATACGCTGGCGGCCATTCCATTTGCGTTTTTCCCAATAGTCGCGGCTTTCGCTGTCCAGATGCGGGCGGATGAAGCGCTTGTAGGCGGCAAGATTGGTCTTGTCGTCGGCTTTCCCGTAAAATCGGTAGAATGCATCGTAGTCGGGCAGGTTTTTGACAGCCGCAAGCTTCAGCCGGTTGAACGCGACGTGTGCCTGATTGAGATCGACCGCCTCCACACGTGCCGGATCGGCGGTCAGGTAGGACATGGCATTGCATCCGCCGGACGCGATGGTGACGATGCGATGGTCCGGCTCTATAGCCAGAGCTGCCATATCAACTTCCGGGTCTTCCCATATCTGCGGATAGACCAGCCCTTTGAACAGCCAGGCAAACAGCCTTTCAGAAAAGCCTGCCCGCGAGAGGGCGCTGTTCTGGGTCACGGCCTGCTTTAGAATTGTGTCGGCTGATGCTTGCTGTGTCATCAAAAATTCCCCTAATGCACGAATCCCGACTTTGATTTTGCCAAGTTAAACATCGTCCAATGACAGGGGCGTGACGAATTAATTGCGGGTTTTTAAACCAGATGAATGCGGCTATACGCCTGTAATACTGTCGCTTTATTACGGTCGGTAAGACTATTTGAGAGAACTTTTTCGCGCCGTTGCCGTTTTCTTGTGTGACGGTCCGAGTCGACGGGATTTCTGTGTCGATGAGTGACCGTAAAGGTGATTGGCCGGATCAACCGGTCACGCACGGAGAAAACAGAGAGAGGCGTTTGGCAATATTGCCATTTAATGCCTGAAACCAGGCCAACGAGCCTGATCTAGGAAGGAGAGCCAACGTGAAGAAGTTTCTGATTGCTTCTGTCGCCGCCGTATCGCTTCTCGGCCTTGCAGCGTGCAATGACAAGAAGGACGACACGAGCAACGCACCGGCACCATCCGCGCCGGCAGCGCCCTCGAACAATGACACGACGACGACGCCAGCCCCGGCAACTCCGGCACCGGCTACCCCGGCGCCAGGTACAGGGACAGCGCCTTCCAACTAAGGTTGGGAAGTCGTGATGCACTAGCATGCGGGTGGCGATCCGGTTTCCGGGTCGCCATTCGTGCCAATAGGCTTCGGTCAAAGGCTTTAGACCAATGGCTTTAAGCCAATGGTTTTAGGATTGAGATGAACGTTAAAGCAACCATGTCGGGAAAAGACGGGCATTCTGCGTTTTCCGTGTTTCAACGCAGGCTCGGTTCGGTTATGGCTTTTGTCATGAACCGTAACTTCCTGTTTTTCATCTCTGCGATTGTTCTTGTTGTGCTTGCCGCTTGCGGCAAAGGAGACGACGAGATTGCTGCCACTACGAATGGCAGCGAGCAGGGCGCCGCTGCTGTATCGCAGCCTGCCAAACCGGCAGAAAGTGGAAGCACGGAGAAAGGCCCCGATCTGGTCAAGTCGCTCCGCGACAGTTCCGGTGTGGTGAGCCCGGAAGAGAAGGCAGCAGCCATTGAACGCGCACGGACCAATGCCGTTGCCGCGGCAAAATCTGTCGGTCAAACGGATCAGCAGGCACAGACGGCTGGACAAGCAGCAGCCACGGCCGCACAGCGTTCCTTCGACGAACGCGAACCCCAGCAATAAGCGTTCGTTGCGGAACTCGGCAACAATCTAAGCCAATGTCCTGATATTCTTTCTAAATGTTTGTTTTTTAGACTTTCGCTCGCCTGGGCGGTTTTCAGTTCATTCGGAATTCTATAGAAAAGTCCCATGTCGATTTGGGTTCGCATCGGTGAGTTTGTCACTTACGTGGCGTCGAATGCCATTACTGGCGTTATCGAAGCCGTGCGCACCGTTTTCGAAGGTGACGCCGATACACGGCGCCGGGTGGCCTTCTCCATTGCGATGATCGCGCTTTCAGCCAAGATGGCCAAGGCCGACGGGGTCGTCACACAGGACGAAATCCGCGCCTTTCAGGATATATTCGCCGTGCCGAAGGAAGAGACGGCGCATGTTGCGCGGCTCTACGATCTCGCCAAGCAGGATGTCGCTGGCTATGAATCCTATGCGCGTCAGCTCGCCGGATTGTGTAGTGAAGGACAACCCGATTGCCATCTGCTTGAGGATATCCTCGACGGTCTTTTTCATATAGCCACCGCTGACGGCTATGTGCATGAAAAAGAGATGGCCTTCCTTGCAGGCGTTGCGGATATTTTCGGCTATGATGAAGTCGCTTTCGATCGTATCTCGATCCGGCATGTCCAGCGCGGTGCTGACGATCCTTATGCCATTCTGGGGCTGGAGCGCGGCGTTTCCTTCGAGATGGCCCGCAAGCGCTATCGTTCGCTGGTCAAGGAACATCATCCGGACCGGCTGGTGGCAGAGGGCTTGCCGCTTGAATTCATAACCATTGCCAACAGGCGTCTGGCAGCGATAAACGCTGCCTGGGCAAGCATTGAGAAGAATCTGGAGGCTGCATGAGCAGCGTGCGCGAAATCGAGAGCGAGTTGTTGCGGGAGCTGGCGCTTGACCGGCCCGATTTTGCCGGTGCAACGCTTGATCCGTCACCCAATTTCGGTCCGCGTCGCGACGGCAAGGTGCCCGCCTTTCTCATTCTCCATTATACCGGTCTGGCGACTGCCGAAGAGGCCGTGCAGGTTCTTAAATCGCCAGATATGGAAGTTTCCGCGCATTACCTTGTCCATGAAGACGGGCGGATCGTGCAGATGGTTTCGGAAAAGGCCCGTGCCTGGCATGCGGGCAAGAGCTTCTGGAAGGGCGAAACGGACATCAATTCGGCCTCCATCGGCATTGAGATCGTCAATCCGGGTAATCTTGAAGACTATCCGCCGTTCAAGGATGCGCAGATCGATGCGGTCATCCGCCTCTGCCGCGATATATGCGAGCGTTATACCATCAAGCCGGAAAATATTCTGGCCCACTCCGATATTGCACCTTCGCGCAAGACAGACCCGGGCCATAACTTCCCCTGGAAGCGGCTCCACGAGGCGGGTATCGGCCACTATATCGAGCCGACGTCGATCCGCGGCGGGCGGTTTCTGGCACGTGGCGAAAACGGCCAGCCGGTCGAGGCGTTGCAATCCATGCTGGCACTATATGGCTACGAAATCGCCATCACTGGCGTCTTCGATGAAGGCACCGAGACTGTGATTAAGGCCTTTCAGCGACATTTTCGGACACAAAATGTGGACGGGGTGGCCGATGTATCTACTATAGATACCCTCTACAGGCTAATTTTTTCCCTGCAGAATGTTACCGCTTGACGAGATGCGGGCGGTTAATCTCTCTATCCAGCGTTGATTCGTATTTCTGTAATGATTTCATAAAAATAGATCGATTCAGCCCGGTTGCAGAAGGGTTGTGACGAAGGTTTACGCCGCGTTTGTGTGAATCACGAATGTTACAACCTGTAAGACTATTTTACTTTTACAACCAATCTTCGGCTGCATTTGCCCGGCACTTCATCGCTCAATCCCAGCGGACAAGGGCCTGACAACCCATATCGGGCGGGATCAAAAAACAGGACTGTTTTTACCCAAGACAGACAGTCTGAGAAAAGAAACGTTCCAAGACGGTAGGTTATGAAAATTAAATTTGTTGTTGTTT
The DNA here is from genome assembly GCF_002252535.1 of Brucella lupini. Classification (NCBI taxonomy): domain Bacteria; kingdom Pseudomonadati; phylum Pseudomonadota; class Alphaproteobacteria; order Hyphomicrobiales; family Brucellaceae; genus Brucella; species Brucella lupini. The sequence continues at coordinate 115,606 of NZ_NNRN01000037.1, read as the reverse complement.
GCGCCCTTGTTGGCGCGATGAGTTCGTTTGGCCTGAATCCAGCACTGAGTGCCCCTTCAACTGAACCGACCAACCTCGCAGCTCTCCTCAAGGCACGCCAGCAGAACAAGACTGCCGAGGCGGAAAAGCCAACCAAAGCGCCGAAGAAGGCATCGGTCGTCAGCCGCCGTGCGGCTCCGACTGCCAAGAATTCTACGGGCAAGGGTTCTGCTGCTAAGCGTTCGCAGTCGAAGGACACGACTGCCCGTAACGCCAAGAGCGGCGGCGCTTATTCAAGCATCATCAATCGTTACGCATCGACCTATGGCGTGCCTTCCGCACTTGCCCATGCGGTTGTGCGTCACGAAAGCAATTTCCAGCCGAATGTGCGTGGCAAGGCCGGTGAAATCGGCCTGATGCAGATCAAGCTCTCGACCGCACGTGGCCTCGGCTACACGGGTTCAGCCAAGGGTCTCTATGAGCCTTCCACGAACATCCAGTTCGGCATGAAGTATCTGGCCCAGGCGCAGAAGCTCGGCGGCGGCAGCACTTGCGGCACGATCCTGAAGTACAATGCCGGTCACGGTGCAAAGCGTATGAACCCGACCTCGGCGAAATATTGCAGCTCGGTCAAGGCCTATATGCGCGCTCTCTGATGCATTTTCAGGATGCGAATGCAGATTTACGTCGGCGGTCGCGTAGAGTACAGGCCGCCTGATGTGAACGAAAAGCCGACAGTGGAGACACTGTCGGCTTTTCTGTTTCCGGTGACTGCAGATTTTTTCCGGAATCCGGTTCCACTGTTCCGCTATCGTTGCTATATGCGCGCTGTCAGTCGGTCGGGCAGCCGCGCTTGTCATATGCCGAAAGGCGGCAGGTGAGGAAAGTCCGGGCTCCATGGAAACACGATGCCGGGTAACGCCCGGCGGGGGTGACCCCAGGGAAAGTGCCACAGAAAGCAGACCGCCCCGTCTTCCGTACCGTTGCGCAATGAAACGGCAGGGATGACGGGGTAAGGGTGAAAGGGTGGGGTAAGAGCCCACCGCGTCTGCAGCAATGCAGACGGCACGGTAAACCCCATCGGGAGCAAAACCGAATAGGGACGGCGCGCTGGCTCGCAAGGGCCGGCAATCGGTTTCCGGATCAGCCGTCCGGGTGGGTTGCACGAGGCGGGTGGCGACATCCGTCCCAGATGAATGGCTGCCACGTCGGGCGAAAGCCCGGCCATACAGAACCCGGCTTACAGACCGACTGACAATTTTCTCTAGAGCGGCTTCTATTTTAAAAGAAGCGTTGGACCCGCTCCAACTGTTTGTTTTGTCGCATTGCCCTACGCAAAACCGTTTCATGTTTTTGCTGGAAATGCTCCTAATCGACTGCTTCAGCATTCAAACGCAAGAAACGGATAGTTGCGTTACTGCCGAGACTTTAATTGGAACCTCCACGAAATCACGGAGGTTCAGTATGTCCAGTTTGAAAGACAAGGTCGCAATCATCACCGGCGCATCATCCGGAATAGGACGTGCCACTGCATTGCTTTTTGCCAGAGAGGGCGCAGCCCTTGTGCTGAATGCTCGCGGGCTTGCCGGTCTGGAACGTGTTGCGGAGGAGATCGCGGCGTTTGGCGGAAAGGCGCATTGTGTTGCGGGCGATGTCTCAGAAGCTGAAACGCATGAGGCACTTGCTACGGCAGCGAAGGATAAATTCGGCGCGCTTGATATAGCTGTCAACAATGCTGGTACTGTAGGCCCTATCGCGCCGCTTGCCGAAATCGTGCCCGATGATTGGGAAGGGGTGCTGGCGGGCAATCTGACCTCGGCATTTCTGGGAGCGAGATCGCAAATTCCGCTGATGCTCGAAAGGGGCGGCGGCTCGATTGTCTTCACCTCGACATTTGTCGGCACGAGCGTTGGCATTCCCGGCATGTCGGTTTACGGAACCTCGAAGGCAGCTCTCATGGGGATGGTCAAGGGCATAACCGCTGATTACGGCGCCCGTGGCATCCGGGCGAATGCGCTTCTGCCGGGCGGTGTTGATACGCCGATGGGTGGAGATGAAAAGCAGAAGGAATGGGCCGCAGGCCTGCATGCGATGAAGCGGATCGCCCAGCCTGAAGAAATCGCGCAGGCAGCGCTGTTCCTGGCAGGCCCGATGTCGAGTTTTGTCGCTGGTTCAGCGCTTTATGCCGACGGTGGCAACGCGGCAGTGAAGTAAAAGAATGGGCGGCTCCGCGATACGGAACCGCCCATTCCAAGAGCCTCGGGAGGGGCTTAAATTGGCACGCCGGACATGAAATCGTAAATCAGCTTCATGTTCAGGACGACGATGATCGCAGCGGTAATGGCGGCAAGAATCGTCACCCAGCGTGGAGCGACCAACGATCCCATCTTCTTTTTCTCCGCCGTAAACATGACGAGTGGAATGATGGCAAAGGGCAGCTGAAGACTCAACACGACCTGAGACAGGATCAGAAGCTCGGTCGTTCCCTGCGAACCATACATGATCGTCACGACGGCAGCCGGAACGATGGCCACGAAGCGGGTGATCGCGCGGCGCAGCCACGGCTTCAGACGTATGTCGATGAAGCCTTCCATCACGATCTGACCGGCCATCGTCGCGGTGATGGTCGAGTTCAGGCCGCAACAGAGAAGCGCAATCGCAAAAAGTGTTGGTGCGAGGGCCGATCCCAATAGCGGGTTCAGAAGAGCATGGGCCTTGTCGAGATCTTCGACACCGGTATTGCCGGTGGCGTTGAAGCTTGCCGCAGCGAGGATCAGGATCGATGCATTGACCAGGAGTGCGAATGTCAGCGCAATGGTGGAATCCAGCGTCGCATAGCGTATGGCTTCGCGCTTTTCAGCGGTCGTGTGGCCGTAATCGCGTGTCTGGATGATGCCCGAATGCAGATAGAGATTATGCGGCATGACCGTGGCGCCGATGATACCAAGGGCGATATAAAGCATGTCCGGATTGCGGATGATGTCGGTTGTTGGCGCAAAGCCCTTGATGACTGCGCCCCATTGCGGCTGCGCCATCAGAATCTGAATAAGGAAGCAGAGCGCAATCACGCCCAGAAGGGTGATGATGAGCGCCTCGACACGGCGAAATCCCTTGTTCTGGAGATAAAGAACCAGAAGCACATCGGCAGCAGTGATGATGACACCGATTTCCAGCGGAATGCCGAAGAGCAGGTTGAGGCCGATGGCGGTGCCGATGACTTCCGCCAGATCGGTGGCGCAGATTGCCAGTTCGGCCAGGAACCAGAGCGGCCATGCGAGAAAGCGCGGATAGGCATCGCGGCAAGCCTGTGCCAGATCGCGGCCGGTTGCGACGGCAAGACGTGCGCAAAGCGCCTGCAGGAGCACGGCCATAAGATTGGACAGCAGCACAACGGATAGCAACGTATAGCCGAAGCGAGAGCCACCAGCGAGCGAGGTGGCCCAATTGCCGGGGTCCATATAGCCAACGGCTACCAGATAGCCGGGACCGAAGAAGGAAAGTGCGCGACGGAACTTTGAACCTGAACGATTGACTCGGATCGAGCGGTGGACATCGGACATGGATGCTTCGCCGCGATCACGTCGCCAGCCTTCAAATGTTACTTCGCCAGCGCCGGAGGGGCCTGCTCCATGGGGTGCCATACTCAATGCCTTGGGTGTTTATGCAGTTGCAAACTATTTGCATTAAATATGCCAATGATGGGAGGGCGTCAACCGGGGGCGGGGCATCACAAATCATAAGCTTGTGATGCATAGTGTGTGGGTCCATCGCATTTGGATTGAAGCAAATGTCCGTTTTCGGGCAACTGCTGAGCGCAAACCGCCTTCAAAAAATCCCTGTTGAAAATTATGGGGCTGGCACAGTTCTGTAGAAGTGCTGAGCCAAAGGATAACGCTTCATTAAGCTTAATATCCGATAACTGACGAACGAATCCGCCATGTCGCCACGTTGACGGCAAATGGGCGGAATCCGCAAGCAAAACACGAAAGCATGTTTCCTGAAGTTGGGAACCGATTTTGGAACAAAACATGCGTGAAAACAAAAGATTGAAGCGCGAGACGCTTTAAAAACGGGCCAAGTACCCGGGAAAGGATCGGAATGATGGCAAGCCTCGGCGGAGACAATTCTCAAGCCGAAGGGGCTGAAGTCCGTCACGTTCCGGTGCTGATCGCCGAAGTGATCGACGCCCTGAAGCCTGTATCTGGCGCAGTGATTGTCGATGGGACATTCGGTGCTGGCGGGTATACGCGTCGCATACTGGAAGCGGGAGCGGACGTGATCGCGATTGACCGCGATCCGACCGCAATCGAAGCCGGGCGGGCGATGGAAAAGCAGTTTCCGGGCCGGCTCGATCTGGTCGAGTCCCGGTTCTCTGCTCTTGATGAAGCAGTCTCGAAGGTTAAGGGAGCAGGCAGCAAGGTGGACGGCGTTGTGCTCGATATTGGCGTATCGTCGATGCAGATCGATGAGGCCGAGCGCGGCTTTTCCTTCCAGAAGGATGGTCCGCTCGACATGCGCATGTCGAAAAAAGGACCAAGCGCTGCCGATGTGGTGAACCGTCTCAAGACCGGTGATCTTGCCCGCATCTTCAATTTTCTGGGCGAAGAGCGCCATGCAGGCCGCATTGCACGCATGATCGACAAGCGCCGGACCGCACAGCCTTTCACGCGTACGCTCGATCTTGCCAATGCCATCGAAACGCTGGTGGGACGCAATCCGAAGGATCGCATCCATCCGGCGACGCGGGTTTTTCAGGCGCTGCGGGTCTATGTGAATGACGAGTTGGGCGAACTGGCGCGGGCGTTGCTTGCTGCCGAACGCATCCTGAAACCGGGCGGCCGGCTGGTTGTCGTGACCTTCCATTCGCTCGAAGACCGCATGGTGAAGCGCTATTTCGCTGACCGCGCCGGCGGTAGTGCCGGATCGCGTCATCTGCCGGAAACACATGTCCGTCTGCCGAGCTTTACGCCCGCGGTCAAGGGCGCTGTTGGCCCGACCGCAGAGGAAGAAGAACGAAATCCACGTGCGCGCTCGGCGAAGCTGCGCGCTGGAATAAGGACGGAAAATCCGCCACTGGAAGACGATTTATCGCTTTTCGGACTGCCCAAACTGCCCGAGACGAACGAACTGGCCCGGAGTTGAACGAGTGCTGCGTACTTTCGACATCATCATGATAGCGGCGATGCTGGTGGCGGCGACCGTCACCTACACGATCAAATATGACGCGGAAAAGCAGATCGCGGTGATCGCCAAGCTGAAGCGACAGATCGACTCCGAAAAGGACACGATCACGCTCTTGCGCGCCGACTGGGCATTGATGACCCAGCCTGGTCGCCTGCAAAGTCTCGTTGGTGTCTACGAAAAGGAACTCAACCTCCAGCCGATCGAAGCCGAACAGCTTGTGCTGGGTGTCCACGAAATTCCGGAACGTCCGGTTGACGATATCCAGAAGATCATCTCCGGCAGCGACGAACTGCTTGCAAGCGGCGTGCTTGAAAAGGATGCCATCACGACCGGCAGCGTCAAGAAAAGCGGGGCGAGGCACTGATCATGCGGCTGAGACTTTTCGGGAAAAAGAATATGCAGGCAGATGACGGTGTTGAGCCGGTTGGCGATGAAAAGCTGGCCGGCAACATGGCGTTTGTCGGCTCGCGCAAAAAGCATGGCAACCGCGCGCGCAATCGTCTCTGGATGGCGATCGCCTGCTTTGTCGGCATCTATGGTGTGATGGGTGGCAAGCTCATCTATTTCGGTGTCATCGGCGGCGAAAATGAGGATAATGCAGGCCCGGCGGTTCACCAGCTCGCGTCGCGCCCGGATATTCTCGACCGTAACGGCGAAATCCTCGCGACCGACATCAAGACTGCTTCGCTCTATGCGGAGCCGCGCAAGATCGTCGATCCCGACGAAACCATCGAAATGTTGTCGACGGTGCTGCCCGATCTTGATTGGGAAGCGACATATAAGCGTTTGAAAAGTGGCGCCGGTTTCGTCTGGATCAAGCGTGGACTGACGCCCCGCCAGCAGAGCCAGATCATGGCGCTCGGCGTGCCGGGCATCGGCTTCCGTACGGAAAAGCGCCGCTTCTATCCGGGTGGCCCGACCGCGTCGCATATCCTCGGTCTCGTCAATGTCGACAATCAGGGCATTGCGGGCATGGAGAAATATATCGACAGTCAGGGGCTGACCGATCTGCGTTCTGTCGGCCTTGCGACCGGACAGTCGCTGGAGCCGGTGCGCCTCTCGATCGATATTCGTGTGCAGCACATCATGCGTGACGTACTCGTCAAGGCCATGGAACGCTACCGGGCAATTGCTGCCGGTGCTGTGGTGCTGAACGTCAAGACCGGCGAAGTGATCGCCATGGCATCGGTGCCGGATTTTGATCCGAACAACCCGGTCCATGCTCTGGACAAGGACCGCCTGAACCGCATGTCGGCGGGCACCTATGAAATGGGTTCGACCATCAAGAGCTTTACCACGGCGATGGCGCTCGATTCCGGTAAGTTCAACCTGCAGTCGAAACTCGATGCCAGCCGCCCGCTGGTGTTCGGTCGCCAGACGATCCGTGACTTCCACGGCAAGGGCCGCTGGCTGACGCTGCCGGAAGTCTTCATCTTCTCGTCCAATATCGGTTCGGGCCGTGAGGCGGATGCCGTTGGCATTGAAGGCCATCGCGCATTCCTGAAGAAGATCGGCCTTCTCGACCGCATGCAGACGGAGTTGCCGGAAGTGGCGCGTCCCGTTGAACCGCGTGTGTGGAAGAAGGTCCATTCGATGACCATTTCGTTTGGCCACGGCATGATGACGACGCCGTTGCAGACGGCGGTCGGTGCGGCTGCGTTGATGAATGGCGGCAAGCTGATGGAGCCGACTTTCCTGATGCGCACGCAGGCTCAGGCTGATCAGGTGGCCAAGCAGGTCATTCATCCACAGGTTTCTGCGGATATGCGTTACCTCTATCGCCTCAACGCGACCGCTCAGGGCGGCTCCGGCAAACGGGCCACTGTTCCGGGCTACCGCGTCGGCGGCAAGACCGGCACGGCGGAAAAGGTTGTGCATGGCCGCTACTCGAAGGACGTGCGCTTCAACGCGTTTCTGGCGTCATTTCCGATGGATGATCCGACCTATGTCGTGCTGACCATCATCGACGAACCGAAGCCGGAAGAAGGCAAGTTCAGCGCAACCGCAGGTCTTAACGCAGCACCGATGGTTTCGGAGATCATCCGCCGGTCTGCATCGTTCCTCGGCGTGAAGCCCGATTTCCAACTCGAAGCCCAGCCAGCAATGGTTAGCAATTTAAGCGGCAAGCCTGATTTTCAACAGGAAGTGCCGCCAGCAATGGTTTCCAACGAATACGACTGATTCGCATAAAGCAGCCCTTGCAGCGAAACGCGCACAACTGAATCTGGATTTGGTATGACCATGAAACTGAAGGAAATCGCTCTCTTTAAGGAACTGGCCTCCGGCGATGCCGGTGAGGTGGAGATCACCGGCGTCACGTCGGACTCCCGCAAGGTCGAACGCGGTTTTCTTTTCGCAGCGTTGAAAGGCGTGAAAGCAGACGGTGCGGCTTTTGTCGCCGATGCCGTCAAGCGCGGCGCCAGCGCCATCATCGCAGGCAAGGATACGGCTGTCGCTGACGCAGGCGTCCCGGTTCTTCATGTCGATGATCCCCGCCTTGCATTGGCAGTAGCTGCGGCGCAGTTCTATGGCAAGCAGCCACAAGTTATGGTTGCGGTTACAGGCACCAGCGGTAAAACTTCCGTCGCGTCCTTTACCCGGCAGATTTGGGCCTATGCCGGTTTTCCGGCGGCGAATATCGGCACGACCGGCGTGTTTTCGCCGACGCGCAGCGACTATAATTCGCTGACAACACCCGATCCGGTGGAGTTGCATCGTGTTCTGGCAGAGCTTGCCGATGAAGGCGTGACCCATGCGGCCATGGAAGCCTCATCGCATGGCCTTGATCAGCGTCGCCTCGATGGTGTCAAGCTCGCTGCCGGTGCGTTTACCAATCTCGGTCGCGACCATATGGATTATCACGCGACCATCGAGGAATATCTTGGCGCGAAGATGCGTCTCTTCAACACGCTTTTACCGAAGGGTGCGCCAGCCATCATCTTCTCCGACGATCATTTCTCGGCGCAGGCCATCGAGGCGGCGACGCTTGCCGGATGCGACGTGAAGACGGTCGGACGAAAAGGCAATTTCATTGCTCTCAAGCGGGTCGAGCACGAGCGTTTCCGCCAGCATGTCGAAGTGCGCATCGGCGATGAGATTTTTGAGATCGAACTGCCGCTCGCCGGAGATTTTCAGGTCGCAAATGCGCTGGTCGCCGCTGGGCTTGCCATGGTTACGGGCGTTCCGGCTGCGGCTGCAATGCGTGCCTTGGCGCTCCTCAAAGGCGCACCGGGACGGCTCGATCTCGTCGGTGCGACGGAAGATGGCGCCCCAGCCTATGTCGATTACGCCCATAAGCCTGAGGCATTGGAAAATGTTCTGACTTCGGTGCGTCCGTTCACGACGGGGCGGGTGATCGTGGTTTTCGGTTGCGGCGGCGACCGCGACAAGGGTAAGCGTCCGATCATGGGCGAAATCGCCTCGCGACTGGCGGACGTGGCAATCGTCACGGACGACAATCCGCGTTCGGAAGTTCCGGCCCAAATCCGCTCCGAAATCATGGCAGCAGCGCCGGGCGCAACCGAAATTGGTGATCGTCGAGAGGCTATCTTTACCGCTGTATCCATGATGCAGGCGGGCGATACGCTGGTCGTTGCAGGCAAGGGGCATGAAGAGGGCCAGATTGTCGGCAGCATTACCTTGCCGTTCTCTGATCATGCGGAAGTTGCAGCAGCACTTGCTGCCCGCCTTGAGGAGCGCTCGGAATGAGTGACTGGCTCTGGACATCCAACGATATGGTTGAAGCCATGGAAGGCAGGCCCTTTGGCAACCTTCCCGGCGGCATAACCGGCATCTCAATCGACAGCCGTTCGCTGAAACCGGGCGAGGCTTTTTTCGCCATCAAGGGCGAACAGTTCGACGGGCATGATTTCGTAACCAGCGCCATGGCCGCTGGTGCGGGTCTTCTTGTGGTGGCCGAGCATCGTCTGCCCGCATTCGGCAATTCCAAAGTACCGATGATCGTGGTCGAGGATGTGCTTGAGGCCCTGACCAAGCTTGGCATTGCCTCGCGGGCACGCTCGAAGGCGCAGATCATCGCGGTGACTGGTTCGGTTGGCAAGACGACGACCAAGGAAGCCCTGCGTCACGTTCTTTCGGAAGTCGGCAAGGTCCATGCTTCTGTGGCGTCGTTCAACAATCATTGGGGTGTGCCGCTGACGCTTGCGCGCATGCCTGCCGATACGGATTACGGCGTTTTCGAAATCGGCATGAACCATCACGATGAAATTCGTCCGCTGGTGAAGATGGTGCGCCCGCATGTGGCGCTGATCACGCTGATTGCACCGGCACATCTTGGTCATTTCGCCAATCTGGAAGAAATCGCCGTTGCCAAGGCGGAGATTTTCGAAGGCATAGTTCCAGGCGGCTATGCGCTTCTCAATCGTGATGACAAGCGCTTCAAACAGCTGGAAGAACTGGCCGAAAAGGCTGGTGTCGAACACATTGCCACATTCGGCGAGAACGCCCGGTCCGACTATCGTCTGCGCGAAGTGAAGCTGCACCCAACCTGCTCTTGCATGACGGTCAAAATCGGAACGCATGAAGCAGCCGTGAAGGTTGGTATGCCGGGCCGTCATATTGTGCAGAACATGCTCGCCGTTCTTGGGGCCGCTGATCTGGTCGGAGCAGATATCGCCAAGGTGATGATGGCCATGGCGACGCTTTCTGCCGAAGGCGGTCGCGGCGCGCGCCATGTGCTTCAGCATCCTGAAGGAACCTTCACGCTGATTGATGAGAGCTACAACGCCAATCCGACCTCGATGCGCGCAGCCCTGTCATTGTTGCATTCGACCACACCGGAAGGTTCGCGTGGCCGTCGCATCGCGGTTTTAGGCGACATGCTGGAGCTTGGCCGTCAATCGGGCAAACTTCATGCCGATCTCGCGCGCCCGATCGTGGATGCTGAAGTGAATACGCTTTTTATCGGTGGACCGGACATGTCGGCGCTGAAAAATGCCTTGCCGGTTGAAATTCAGACCGAGTACAGGCAAAGCACCGACGAATTGTTGCCGCTGGTGATCAAGGCGGTCCGTCCGGGCGATGTCATCATGGTGAAATCGTCGAAGGGGATCGGCTTTTCCAAAATCGTCAAGACGTTGATTGGCCAGTTTCCGCCGGTGGAACCCGCGGAGTAAGCGGTATTTGAGGGATTTTTCTCTACATGTTGATGCTTCTCACCTTCTTCGCCGAACATATGACACCGCTCAATGTGTTCCGCTACATTACCTTCCGCACCGGCGGCGCGATGATTACATCGGCGCTGATCGTGTTCCTGTTCGGCCCGTCGATCATCAACTCGCTCCGGGTGCGTCAGGGGAAAGGCCAGCCGATCCGCGCTGACGGTCCGCAGACCCATTTCAAGAAGGCCGGTACGCCCACCATGGGCGGTCTTATGATCATGACCGGCATTCTTGTGTCGTGCCTGCTCTGGGCCAATCTGGCCAGCGTCTATGTCTGGGTCGTTCTGCTGGTTACGGTGGGTTTCGGCGCCATCGGCTTCTATGATGATTATCTCAAGGTGACGAAGCAGTCTGACAAGGGCTTTTCCGGCAAGGCGCGTCTTGGCATCGAATTCCTGATCGCCGCTGTTGCCGCTTTTGTCATCATGCGGGCAGGGCAGGAGCCGTTCTCCTCTTCGCTGACATTTCCGTTTGCCAAGCAGTTCGTCGTCAATCTGAGCTGGTTCTTCATTCCGTTTGCAGCCTTCGTCATGGTTGGCGCAGGCAATGCCGTAAACCTGACAGATGGTCTCGACGGGCTTGCAATTGTACCGGTCATGGTGGCCGCGGCGTCTTTCGGCTTCATTGCCTATCTTTCCGGCAACGCGATCTTCGCTGACTATCTGCAAATTCATTTCGTGCCGGGCACAGGTGAACTTGCTGTGGTTCTTGGCGCTGTTATCGGCGCGGGCCTCGGCTTCCTGTGGTTCAATGCGCCTCCCGCCGCTATCTTCATGGGCGATACGGGTTCGCTGGCGCTGGGTGGTATGCTGGGCACCGTTGCGGTTGCAACGAAGCATGAAATCGTTCTCGCCATCATCGGTGGCCTGTTCGTCGTCGAAGCGCTTTCCGTCATCATTCAGGTTGGCTCCTTCAAGCTGACCGGCAAGCGTGTCTTCCTCATGGCGCCTATTCACCACCATTTCGAAAAGAAGGGCTGGACCGAGAGCCAGGTCGTGATCCGGTTCTGGATCGTTGCGATCATTCTCGCGATGATCGGTCTTTCCACCCTGAAGCTCAGATAACAGGCATATCGAATGATCCCGATCACCGCCCTCAAGGATAAGACAGTCGCCCTTTTCGGACTGGGCGGGTCGGGTATCGCGACCGCCAAGGCCATTCTTGCGGGCGGCGCAAAGATCATTGCCTGGGATGACAATCCCGACAGTGTTGCCCGTGCCCAGAGCGCGGGCATTGCCACAGGTGATCTTCGGCAGGCTGACTGGTCGCAATTTGCGGCTTTCGTGCTTTCGCCGGGCGTTCCGCTGACCCATCCAAAGCCGCACTGGACCGTCGATCTGGCCCATGCCGCAGGCGTCGAAATCATCGGTGACGTGGAATTGTTCGTCCGCGAGCGCAATCATATTGCTCCCGATTGCCCGTTCATCGCCATTACCGGCACCAACGGCAAATCGACGACGACCGCTTTGATTGCCCATATCATCAAGGCTTCTGGCCGGGATATGCAGCTTGGCGGCAATATCGGCACGGCAATCCTGACGCTGGAGCCGCCGCAGGCCAAGCGCTTCTATGTGGTCGAATGTTCATCCTACCAGATCGATCTTGCGCCATCGCTGAACCCGACGGCGGGCATCCTGCTCAATCTGACGCCGGATCATCTCGACCGTCATGGCTCGATGGAAAACTACGGCGCGATCAAGGAACGTCTGGTGGCCGCGAGCGATACGGCAATTGTCGGCGTTGATGATGATTATTGCGAAGCCATTGCGGACCGGCTTTATCGTGACGGCGTAAATGTCGTGCGGATTTCCAAGGAAAAGCGCCTCGGCAAAGGCTATTTTGCTGACGGCGCAAAGCTGCTCTGGTCGCAGGAGGGCGAAATCGATGAAATCGCTTCTCTGGAAGGTATCGGTTCGCTGCGCGGCGCACATAATGCACAGAACGCGCTTGCGGCTGTCGTCGCGTGCCTTTCGGTGGGCTTAAGCCTTGAAGAAATCCAGGTGGGATTGAACAGTTTTCCCGGTCTGGCCCATCGCATGGAGCAGGTTGGGCATCGCGGGAAAGTCCTGTTCGTCAACGATTCCAAGGCGACCAATGCGGAAGCAACAGCTCCGGCATTGTCCTCCTTCCCGCAAAACATCTACTGGATTGCAGGCGGTGTGCCGAAAGCTGGCGGAATTGCTTCGCTGGCCGGGTTCTTCCCACGGATTGCCAAGGCCTATCTGATCGGCGAAGCCGCAGCACAGTTTGCTGCAACGCTTGGCGATGCGGCGCCGTTCGAGATTTCCGACACGCTTGCAGTCGCTGTCGAGCACGCTGCCCGCGATGCCGGTAACGATGCTGCTCCCGAACCGGTTGTGCTGCTGTCGCCCGCTTGCGCCAGCTTCGACCAGTTCCAGAATTTTGAAAAACGCGGCGATGCATTCCGTAGCGCTGTTCTGGCGCTTCCGGGTGTTGAACCGATAGGAGGAAAAAGCTGATGGTAAGCCGTGTCGATCGCGGTCCTGTCGCCAATTGGTGGTGGACAATAGACCGCTTCTTCCTCGCTGCATGTCTGGCCCTGATGGGGCTTGGCATTCTGCTGTCATTCGCCGCAAGTCCTGCCGTGGCCCAGCGTATCGGCCTCGACGGGTTCCATTTTGTCGAGCGCCAGATTTTCTTCATGCTGCCGGCAGTTGGCGTCATGATCGGCGTGTCGTTTCTGTCGCCGCGCCAGATCAGGCGATTTGCTTTGATCCTGCTCGGCATTTCGCTTGTATTGATGGTTGCCGCACTGTTCTTCGGTATCGAAGTGAAAGGTGCGCGGCGCTGGGTCAATCTGGCGGGTATCTCTATCCAGCCGTCGGAATTCATGAAGCCTGCATTCGTGGTGGTTTGCGCCTGGCTGTTCTCGGAGCGTGAACGCGGTGGCGAAATGCCCGGCAATTTTCTTGCCATGCTGCTGTTTGGCACCGTTGCTGCTTTGCTCGTCCTTCAGCCTGACCTTGGCCAGACAATGCTGACCACAGGCACATGGGGTGCCATGTTCTTCCTCGCCGGTCTGCCGATGTTCTGGATTCTGGTTCTTGGCGGTCTTGCGGTTTGCGGCGGCGTTTCAGCCTATTTCATGTTCGATCACGTGGCGGGTCGTATCAATCGGTTCATGACAGGCGAGGGCGATACGTTCCAGGTCGATGCCGGACGCGAAGCGATTCTGCGTGGCGGCTGGTTCGGACAAGGTCCGGGCGAAGGCACCATCAAGCGCATCATCCCGGACAGCCATACCGATTTCATTTTCTCGGTTGCAGCAGAAGAATACGGCATCATCCTGTGCATGATCATCATGCTGCTGTTCGCATTCATCGTCGTGCGCGGCCTTTCGATTGCGCTGCGCGAGCGTGATCCGTTCACCCGTCTGGCCGTCTCGGGGATTGTCATTCTGTTCGGCTTCCAGTCGATCATCAACATGGCCGTGAACCTGCATCTCATGCCTGCAAAGGGAATGACCCTGCCGTTCATCTCCTATGGCGGTTCCTCGCTCATTGCCATCGCCATCACGATGGGCATCCTTCTGGCTCTGACGCGCCGCCGTCCGGAAGCCCGCATGACCCACACGGTCGGTAGCGGTGTCGATATGGGCAAACGCATTCCTGCGCTGTGAGGGGCCGATGGTAAAAGGCGTAATCGTACTGGCCGCCGGTGGAACGGGTGGCCATCTCTTTCCGGCGGAAGCGCTGGCGCATGAATTGAAGGCACGCGGATGGGACGTCCATCTGGCGACCGATGCGCGCGCGCAGCGTTTCGCGGGTGCCTTCGCGGAAGATCATGTTCATGTCATTCGTTCGGCAACAATTGCAGGCCGCAACCCGATAGCGCTCCTGAAGACGTTCTGGTCACTATGGCAGGGCAATCTCGATTCCCGTAAATTGTTCCGTCGGCTGAAGCCCAAACTCGTCGCGGGCTTTGGTGGCTATCCGACACTGCCGCCGCTCTATGCCGCGAGCAACATGAATATCCCGACGATGGTGCACGAGCAGAATGCCGTCATGGGCCGCGCCAACAAAGGGCTTGCAGGTCGCGTGAAAGCAATTGCTGGTGGTTTCCTGCCCGAGACCGGCGGGGTCTATGCCGAAAAAACGGTCACGACCGGCAATCCTGTGCGTCCTCCAGTTCTGGCCGCGGCTGAGACTTCTTACAAGCCGGTCAAGGCGGATGAACGTTTCCGCCTGCTGGTTTTTGGCGGTAGCCAGGGCGCGCAGTTCTTTTCGACTGCCATTCCCGCTGCCGTGGCTTTGCTGCCAGAGAACGACCGGGCGCGGCTTCTGATCACCCAGCAGGCCCGCAAGGAAGACGAAGCCGCTGTGCGCGAAGCTTACAAGAAGCTTGGTGTTCCCGCTGATGTTGCGCCGTTTTTCAACGATATGCCAGCACGCATGGCGGATGCCCAGTTCGTGATTTCGCGGTCCGGTGCTTCGACCGTTTCGGAGATCACGGTGATTGGTCGCCCGGCCATGCTGGTGCCGTTTCCGCACGCGCTCGATCACGATCAGGCAGCGAACGCAGCAGCGCTCGCGGCTGTCGGCGGCGGTGAGGTCGTTCGCCAGTCGGAATTGTCGCCAGAACGCTTGGCCGCGATACTCCAGGCTGCGATGAATGAGCCACAGCGCCTCGAAGCACAAGCAAAAGCTGCAAAAAGCGTTGGTAAGCCGGATGCAGCGCAGTTGCTTGCTGATCTGGCAGAGGCTATTGCAGCAGGTAAATCTGTTCAGGAATTCAAAGAAGGAACTCGGCCATGAAAATGCCGCTGAATATCGGGCTTGTCCATTTCATCGGAATTGGCGGCATCGGCATGAGCGGTATTGCCGAAGTGCTGCACAATCTCGGCTATCATGTACAGGGCTCTGACCAGTCCGACAGCGCCAATGTGCAGCGCCTGCGTGAAAAAGGCATTGAGGTCTTTGTCGGCCACAAGGCTGAAAACATCGGCGATGCCGAAGTTGTTGTCGTTTCGACGGCGATCAAGAAGAACAATCCCGAGCTGGTTGCTGCACGCGAAAAGCTGCGGCCCATCGTGCGCCGCGCCGAAATGCTGGCCGAACTGATGCGCTTCCGTCATGCGGTCGCGATTGGCGGCACCCATGGCAAGACCACCACGACATCCATGGTTGCGGCCTTGCTTGATGCCGGGCACCTCGATCCAACCGTTATCAATGGCGGTATCATCAATGCCTATGGCACCAATGCCCGCATGGGCGATGGTGACTGGATGGTGGTGGAAGCGGATGAAAGCGACGGCACGTTCCTCAAGCTTCCTGCCGATATTGCGGTCGTCACCAATATCGACCCGGAACATCTCGATCATTACGGCAATTTCGACGCTGTGCGTGCGGCTTTCGCGCAGTTTGTCGAGAATGTTCCCTTCTATGGCTTTGGCGTGATGTGCCTTGATCATCCCGAAGTGCAGGCTCTGGTGAGCCGCATCGAAGACCGCCGCATTGTGACTTATGGCCAAAACCCGCAGGCTGATGTGCGTTTTGTCAATCACCGCATGGATGGTGCTGCGAGCCTGTTCGATGTCGTGATCCGTTCGCGCAAGGGCGAGGCAACCGAGATCAAGGATCTGCGTCTGCCGATGCCGGGCCAGCACAACGTATCCAATGCGACGGCAGCAATCGCCGTTGCGCATGAGCTGGGTATCGCGGCCGACGATATTCGTCGTGGCCTTGGTTCGTTCGGCGGTGTGAAACGTCGCTTTACCCATACGGGCACGTGGAACGGCGTCGAGATATTCGACGATTACGGCCATCACCCGGTTGAAATCCGCGCCGTGCTGAAAGCTGCACGTGAAGCCACAAAAGGTCGTGTGGTCGCCATTGTGCAGCCCCACCGCTATACGCGTCTGGCAAGCCTCTTTGATGAATTCGCGGCATGTTTCAACGATGCCGATACGGTTATCGTAGCGCCGGTCTATACGGCTGGCGAAGACCCTATCGAAGGCGTCAATTCCGAGGCGCTCGTATCGCGCATCAAGACCGCAGGTCATCGCGATGCGCGCTATGCCAGCGGGCCAGAAGCACTGGCACCGCTGGTTGCTTCGATAGCGGAGCCGGGCGACTTCGTGGTCTGCCTCGGCGCAGGCAATATTACGCAGTGGGCATATGCGCTGCCGAAAGAACTGGCTGAACAGGGTAAGAAGTAAGATGGAAAGCGGCGAGACGCTTCTGAAGAAGCTCGACGGCAAATTGTCGGGCTTGCGTGGTCGGCTGACGCCCGATGCCGGCATGGACAAAATCACCTGGTTCCGCGCTGGCGGACCGGCACAGGTTCTGTTTCAGCCTGCCGATGAAGAAGACCTCTCCTCATTTCTGAAGGCTGTGCCGGAAGAGGTACCGATTCTCGTGGTTGGCATCGGCTCCAACCTGCTCGTGCGCGATGGCGGTGTTCCAGGCTTTGTCGTGCGGCTTTCCGCAAAAGGCTTCGGTGAAGTCGATCAGGTTTCTGAGACGCAGCTGCGGGCAGGCGCGGCGACGCCTGACAAGCGCGTGGCCGCAGCGGCGCTGGAAGCGGGGCTGGCTGGCTTCCACTTCTACCATGGCATACCCGGCGGCATGGGCGGGGCTTTGCGCATGAATGCAGGCGCCAACGGCGTGGAAACGCGCGAGCGCGTCGTGGAGGTTCGCGCCCTTGATCGCAAGGGCGAGGTGCATGTGCTTTCCAATGCGGATATGGGCTACGCGTATCGGCATTCCTCAGCATCGCCGGATCTGATTTTTACCTCTGTCTTGTTCGAGGGAACTCCCGGCGAGCATGAAGCGATCAAACAAGCCATGGACGAGGTGCAGCATCATCGTGAGACGGTGCAGCCTGTACGCGAAAAGACAGGCGGCTCGACCTTCAAGAATCCGGAAGGCACATCGGCCTGGAAGGAAATCGACAAGGCAGGTTGCCGCGGTTTGCGCGTCGGAGGCGCGCAGATGTCCGAAATGCACTGCAATTTTATGATCAATACAGGCACCGCAACGGGGCACGATCTGGAGACTTTGGGCGAAACGGTTCGCGCCAGAGTTTTTGAAAATTCGGGTATTCGCCTTCATTGGGAAATCAAACGTCTCGGTTTGTTCCGCGAGGGCGAGCCGGTTGAAGAGTTTCTTGGAAAATTTTGATAAAAAAGTTGCCCGGATTTTCTACCTGATATTCCGGGCTTTTTTGCCTTCACAAGCGACGCGTAAGGTTCGTCCCTTTCTATAGGGTCTTGTCACGGAATCAATCCTCTGATTCTTTAGGGTTAACCACACAGTGATTTGATTCGGCAGGATTTTCCTGCCGCGGGTGCCTGCGGCCTTTGCTGCTGGGTTACTCGGATTCTGTTTAATTGATGCGCAGGGGATTGCGCAGAGGGGATGCTAACATGACGGGAAAGCACGTCGCCGTTTTGATGGGCGGTTTCTCTTCGGAGCGCCCGGTCAGCTTGTCCTCCGGAACGGCTTGCGCTGCGACCCTTGAAGAGCGCGGCTATTGCGTGACGCGTATTGATGTGGATCGCAATGTTGCCAGCGTTCTTGCCGAACTGAAGCCCGACGTTGCGTTCAATGCGCTGCATGGCCCTTTCGGTGAGGATGGCGCTATTCAGGGCGTTCTCGAATATCTCCAGATTCCCTACACGCATTCGGGTGTGCTCGCATCGGCGCTCGCCATGGACAAGGACCGCGCCAAGAAGGTTGCGGCTGCTGCCGGTGTTGCTGTTGCTTCCTCGCTTCTGCTCAACCGTTTTGAGATCGGCACTGAGCATCCGATGGAGCCGCCTTACGTGGTCAAGCCTGTTCGCGAAGGTTCGAGCTTTGGCGTCGTGATCGTCAAGGAGGATCAGACGCATCCGCCGCAAATCATCAGTTCGGCTGAGTGGAACTACGGTGCCGAGGTTCTGGTCGAAAAATACATTCCCGGCCGGGAATTGACCTGTGCCGTGATGGGTGACCGCGTCATGGACGTGTGTGAGATCATTCCGGTCGGTCATCAGTTCTACGATTATGATTCAAAATATGTTGCAGGCGCGTCATCTCACGTGTGTCCGGCAAAAATTTTACCAAATATTTACCAAAAAATACAAACAATGGCCCTTACGGCGCATCGGGCAATCGGGTGTCGGGGCGTAAGCCGGTCAGACTTCCGTTTCGACGATCGTTTCTCTGATGATGGCGAAGTTATCTGGCTGGAAATCAATACCCAGCCGGGGATGACTCCTACCTCGCTCGTGCCTGATATCGCCAAAGCGGCTGGTATCTCTTTCGGTGAATTGTTGAGTTGGATGGTGGAGGACGCGTCTTGTTTGCGTTGAACGGAAAATCGGACGGATATGGGCGCTCGGGCTCGATGCGGGATGCATCGGGAGCGACGGGTGCTGCTTTTGTCCTGCCGCGTTTCCTGCGCAAGCCGTTTCGCTTTGCTGCTCGCCTTTTCCAAGGCAATGTAAATATTCCGCGCCATGCAGGCACTGTCGGCATGCTGGGTTTCCTTGGTGCTACCGGCCTTTATGGCATGGCGGTTGGCGGTCACACGCCGGAGGTGGTCAAGGCGACTGCTTCCACACTCGGTTTCGCAATTGAGGATATAAAGGTCGTCGGCAACAACGAGACGTCCGATATCGATATTCTGGGTCAGCTCGATCTCGATGGCGAGACATCTCTCGTCGGTCTGAGCGCTGAAGAAGCGCGCCAATCCATCGACAAGCTGCCATGGGTTGAAAGCGCAGAAGTTCGCAAGGTTTATCCTGGTACGGTTCTTGTCTCGTTGCATGAACGCAAGGCGTTCGCCATCTGGCAAAACGACAAGGATTTGGCGCTGATCGACGCCGCCGGCGATACCATCGTTCCGTTCCGTCCGGGCCGTTACAATTCGTTGCCGCTCGTCGTGGGCGAGGGCGCGGAAAAGAAGGTCAAGGGCTTCGTTGATGAAATCGCTGCCTATCCGGGTCTGGCCGGAAAGGTTCGCGCCTACATCCGTGTCGGCGACCGTCGCTGGGATCTGCTTCTGGATAATGGCGTGCGCATCATGCTGCCGGAAACCGATCCGCTGAAGGCGCTCGCGCAGGTCGAGAAGCTCGATCAGGACCAGCATCTTCTGTCGCGCGATATCGCTGCGGTCGATCTTCGTCTCGATGATCGCGTGACTGTTCAATTGACTGCGAGTGGCATGGAGCAGCGCCAGAAGTTTCTGGCAGAGCGTAAAAAAGAACTATCCCGCACGGGGAAGCGCGTATGAGTATTCTGGGCGGCAAGGGATCATCACAAGGCGGAGCTGCAGGGCGCAAGGTGCGCCTGTTAACGGTTCTGGATGTTGGATCGAGCAAGGTTTCCTGCGTCATCGCACGGTTGCGTCCGCATGAAGGCGGCGCACTGCTGCCAGGTCGCACGCACCGTATGGAAGTGCTCGGCATCGGCCATCAGCGTTCACGCGGCGTCAAGTCGGGCGTCATCATTGATCTGGATGCGGCAGAGCAGTCGATCCGCCTTGCGGTCGATGCAGCTGAGCGCATGGCTGGTCTGACCGTCGATAGCCTGATCGTCAATATTTCAGCCGGTCGCCTCAAGAGCGAAACCTTCACGGCAAGCGTTAATCTGGGCGGCCATGAAGTCGAGCAGACCGATATTCGCCGCGTACTGGCTGCCGGTGCCAAGCAGGCGCTCGCAGCCGAGCGTCACCTCGTTCATTCGCTTCCGGTCGGCTATACGCTCGATGGCGAACGCGGTATTCGCGATCCGCTCGGCATGCTGGGCGACAGCCTTGGCGTCGATATGCATGTGCTGACTGCCGATGCAGCGCCACTGCGCAATCTGGAGCTTTGCATCAATCGCTGCCATTTGTCGGTGGAAGCCATCGTTGCAACGCCTTATGCCAGCGGTCTTGCCGCTCTGGTCGGCGACGAAGCTGAAATGGGCGCGGCCTGCATCGATATGGGCGGCGGCACGACGACGATCTCCGTCTTCTCCGAAGGCAAGTTCATTCACGCCGATGCAGTGGCAATCGGCGGCAATCACGTGACGATGGATGTGGCTCGCGGCTTTTCCACCCGGATGGAAGATGCCGAACGTCTGAAGGTTATGTATGGCTCCGCTCTGCCGAGCGCTGCCGATGACCGCGATCTCATCTCCGTTCCGCCCATCGGCGACGATGAGCGTGATGTACCCAATCAATATCCGCGCTCGGTGCTGACGCGGATTATCCGTGCAAGAGTGGAAGAGACGCTGGAACTGGTGCGCGACAGGCTTAACCAGTCAGGTCTTGGACATATTGTCGGCAAGCGTGTGGTTCTGACCGGCGGCGCAAGCCAGCTGCCAGGAATGCCAGAGGCAGCCAGGCGAATCCTTGCAAGAAATGTACGAATCGGGCGTCCTCTAGGAATAGCGGGATTGCCTGAGGCGGCTAAGGGGGCAGCTTTTGCCGCGACCGTTGGACTTCTGATTTACCCGCAGGTGGCCGGGATAGAAGAGCGGTCGGTGAAAGCGGCTTCCTCCGGTCTCATGACCGGTACGGGTGGGCGCATTCAACGTGTCAGCCAATGGCTGAAAGAGAGTTTCTGAGTAGTAAGTATTGTGTAAGCTGTTGAAATAGCGTGTTGAATTATTGGGGCGTGACCATCTGGGTAACAACCAATCCACACCGCGGCGGCGAAGCGGTGGTAAGGCTTAAGAGGAACAAGGACCTATGACTATCAATCTGCAAAAGCCGGATATCACCGAGCTGAAGCCCCGCATCACCGTATTCGGTGTCGGCGGCGGCGGCGGCAATGCGGTCAACAACATGATCAATGCCGGTCTGCGCGGCGTGGATTTCGTCGTGGCCAACACCGACGCTCAGGCTTTGACGATGTCGAAGTCCGAACGCATGATCCAGCTCGGCGCTGCCGTTACAGAGGGTCTTGGTGCTGGTTCCCAGCCAGAAGTTGGCCGTGCGGCTGCTGAAGAGTGCATCGACGAAATCGTCGATCACCTGAATGGCACGCATATGTGCTTCGTGACCGCCGGTATGGGCGGCGGCACCGGCACCGGCGCTGCTCCGGTCGTGGCGCGCGCTGCCCGTGAACGGGGCATCCTCACCGTTGGCGTCGTGACCAAGCCTTTTCATTTCGAAGGCGCCCGCCGCATGAAGACTGCCGATCTCGGCATCGAAGAACTGCAGAAGAACGTCGATACGCTTATCGTCATTCCGAACCAGAACCTCTTCCGCATTGCCAACGACAAGACCACCTTCGCCGATGCTTTCGCAATGGCTGACCAGGTGCTTTATTCGGGCGTTGCCTGCATCACCGACCTGATGGTCAAGGAAGGCCTCATCAATCTCGACTTCGCTGACGTTCGTTCGGTGATGCGCGAAATGGGCAAGGCCATGATGGGTACGGGCGAAGCTTCCGGCGAAGGCCGTGCAATGGCTGCTGCCGAAGCTGCAATCGCTAACCCGCTGCTCGACGAAACCTCGATGCGCGGCGCGAAGGGCCTCCTGATCTCGATCACCGGTGGTCGCGACATGACCCTGTTCGAAGTCGACGAAGCTGCTACGCGTATTCGCGAAGAAGTCGATCCGGATGCGAACATCATCCTTGGCGCAACCTTCGACGAAGGCCTCGAAGGCGTCATCCGCGTTTCTGTCGTCGCTACCGGTATCGATAAGCAGTTAGGAGACGCGGCGCCTGCGCCGCTGGAATTTCGCCAGCCGGTAAAGCAGACTGCACAGGCGAAGCCAATGGCTCCGCATGGCGCACTTCGTCCTCCAGTTGTTGAACAGCCGCGTCAGGTCGATCCGATTGCCCAGGCGATCCAGTCTGCCGAAGCTGAAATTCCAGCCGCACCGGCAGCTCCTGCGGCTTCTGCTGAGCCGGAATTCCGTCCGCAGAGCCGCATTTTCCAGGCTCCGGCACCGGAGTCCTTCGAACGCGCTCCGGTTGCCCGTGCACCGATGCCGCAGGCACCGGCAGGTCATCAGGCAGCACAGCCACAGGCCTACCAGCAGCCGCAGATGCATGAACAGCCGGTTCGTGAACCGCGTCCTGCTCCGCGCATGCCTGCCGTTTCGGATTTTCCGCCGGTTGCACAGGCTGAAATCAATGCCCGTCGTGCTCCGCAGCAGCCTGCACAGGAAGAGCCGCGCGGCCCGATGAGCCTCCTGAAGCGCCTGACTCATGGTCTGTCGCGTCGTGAGGAAGATCAGCCTGCAGCCCGTCTGGAACCGGCTCAGCACCGTGAACCTGGCATGCGTCCGGCTGAACGTCGCGCTCCGCAGCAGGACTCGTCCATCTACGCACCGCGTCGCGGCCAGCTTGATGATCAGGGTCGTCCGCAGCCGCGTGCAGCTTCGGAAGAAGATCAGCTCGAAATCCCGGCCTTCCTGCGCCGTCAGTCGAACTGAGCCATTTCGGTGAGTGAATAGGAAAGCCGCGGGTAACCCCCGCGGCTTTTTCGTTTCAGTAAACAAAATCAAAACATTCGTAAGAAAGCGTGATTTTGTTCAAGTCATGCAAATTATTATTTTAATTGTAACGGGGTATGGTTCGGGCAGCACGAGTTTGTGAACCCTCTGTATTTCCTGTCGCAATTTTAGCTATATCTATCCATATAGACGCAAAGAATTGCGAAATGGGCTGTGTTGAAATTCCGTTTAAACGGCCTGTATTCATTTTATTCAGCAGATTGGAACTCTCTTGAGCGCTTATCAAAAGACAATTGGTCGTGCGGTTACGCTTTCGGGCGTCGGCGTTCATGGCGGAGCTCCAGCTTCGGCGACGTTTTTCCCGGCCGATGCCGATACGGGAATCGTATTCCAGCGTTCAGATCTGAAGGGAAAGGCGCCGGAAGTGCGCGCCCATGTCTCACAGATTGGCGCAACAGACCTCTGCACGTCGCTCGGACCGAAAGAATCCAAGATTGACACAGTCGAGCACCTGATGGCGGCGGTCGCTGCGCTGGGCATTGATAACCTTGTCGTTGAAATTGATGGTCCTGAAGTTCCCATTCTCGACGGCACTTCTGCTCGTTTCATCGAAGCTTTCGATGAGGCAGGTATCGTCACGCAGGAAGCGAAGCGCCGCTTTATCCGTATTCTGAAAACGGTTCGCGTCGAAGCTGGCGGTTCCTGGGGTGAATTCCGCCCCTTCGCCGGTACGCGGTTTGAAGTCGAGATCGACTTCGAATGCCCGCTGATCGGTCGGCAGAAATTTGCAGACGACGTGGACGAAGCGACTTTCCGCAAGGAGCTTTCCACCGCGCGGACGTTCGGTTTCATGAAGGATGTGGAACGTCTTTGGGCCTCCGGCCATGCGCTTGGCTCGTCGCTCGACAATTCGCTTGTCATTGGTGACGACAATTCTGTCATCAATCCGGGCGGGCTGCGTTTCAAGGACGAATTCGTTCGTCACAAGACGCTCGATGCCGTCGGCGATCTGGCACTTGCCGGTCTGCCGTTCATTGGCTGTTTCCGGTCCTACCGCAGTGGTCACAGGCTGAATGCGGAAACGGTGAAGGCGCTGCTGTCGGACAAGACGGCGTTCGATATCGTCGAGGCTTCGGGTGTTCGCCAGAACTCGAGAGCATCGGATTTCGTTGCTGTGAAGCCGAATATAGCGGCTCCATGGGCGCTCTAAATTTAGCCAAGAAATAGTATGTATCGGCGCATGGCCTTAATTGAGCCGTGTTCGCCGGTTCACCTCACAATTGAGTCGGTGCGCCGTTCTACGGTGGATTGATCGGGGAGCAACTACCCATACGGGTAGCCAATACCGGGGACAATTCACACTGGTTACGCGTTTCGATACGCCGTCCGGCGGATTCAGACCACTAGACGATTGCCGATTTCGCCTGCATGTGGTTTATGGACGGCCAAAACAGCGTCAGCTATGTTCGTACATTCGCTGAAGCTGAATGATTTGTATGGATGGAGCTGCCGTGCAGTGCTAGAAGCACGCAACTCCAAACAGGAATGACGCTGTCAGAAGGCCGGAGACCGCATGACGAGTTTCAAATTCAAGGGTGTGACGAAAACCGCGCTGCTGACTGGCGCTATCGCCGTTCTTATCCCGCTCGCCGGTTGTGCCAGCAAGGACGACGACATCGATCTCACCAAGTATGTCGAGACGATTGATCCTGCCGACAAAACCTACAATGAAGGTCTCGCCAATCTGGACGCAGGTCGCCTTGATGAAGCTGCGAAGAAGTTCGCCGCCGTCGATCGCCAGCATCCCTACACGGAATGGGCACGCAAGTCGCTCGTGATGGCTGCCTTCACCAACTACCGCAAGGGCAATTACGAAGAAGCGATCTCGATGGCGAAGCGTTACAACACGCTTTACCCGACTTCGCCTGAATCGGCCTATGCCTATTACATCATCGGTCTTTCCTACTTCCGCCAGATTCCGGACGTGACCCGCGATCAGGCTGCAAGCCGTCGCGCAATCGCTGCGATGCAGGAAGTGGTCGATCGTTTCCCGGATTCCGAATATACGGATGATGCCAAGGCCAAGATCCGTTTCGCCCGCGACCAGCTCGCTGGCAAGGAAATGCAGGTTGGCCGCTATTATCTGGAACGCAAGGAATACCTTGCCTCTATCAAGCGCTTCCGCGGCGTTGTGGAGGAATATTCCAATACCCGTCAGGTGGAAGAAGCACTGGCTCGTCTCGTCGAAGCCTACTATGCGCTTGGCTTGACGTCGGAAGCCCAGATGGCCGCTTCGGTTCTCGGCAAGAACTATCCGGACAGCCCGTGGTACAAGGACAGCTACAAGCTTCTGCAGAGCGGTGGTCTTGAGCCACGCGAAAACGGTAATTCGTGGCTGGCCAAGGCTTCGTCGCTCATCACCGGCGGCGGCTCATAAGCTGATTCTCACATGCTGTCGCACCTGTCGATCCGCGATATTGTTCTGATTGAAAGGCTCGACATCGAGTTCAAGACAGGCTTGTCCGTACTTACCGGTGAAACCGGGGCGGGCAAGTCTATTTTGCTTGATTCGCTTTCTCTGGCGCTTGGCGCGCGTGGCGACGCCTCGTTGGTGCGTCATGGTGCCGATCAAGGGCAGGTGACTGCAGTGTTCGATGTGCCGGGCGCACATTCTGCCCGGGTTTTTCTGCGCGATAACGGTTTTGACGATGATGGCGACATCATTCTGCGCCGCCTGCAGATGGGCGATGGTCGCACGCGTGTCTTCATCAACGATCAGGCGGCGAGCGTCGCGCTCCTTCGTGATCTCGGACGCAGGCTGGTGGAAATCCATGGCCAGCATGACGACCGCGCGCTGATCGATACCGATCTTCACCGTACATTGCTGGATGCTTTTGGCGGTCTCGAGCCAGAGGCCGCAGTGGTTCGCGAGCGTCACAAGGCTTGGCGCGATGCGGAAACAGCACTTGCCAAGCATCGTGCCCGCGTCGAGCAGGCCGAGCGTGAAGGCGATTACCTGCGCTCTTCGGTTGAAGAACTGACCAAGCTCGATCCGCAACCCGGCGAGGAAGAAGAACTCGCCGAGCGCCGTGCGATCATGATGAAATCCGAAAAGATCGCCGGTGACGTGAACGAAGCTGGCGAGTTGCTCTCGGGGCAGGGATCACCTGTACCGACGCTGGCGAGCCTTGTGCGCCGTCTGGAGCGCAAGATTCCGGAAGCACCGCATCTGCTGGAGCCGGTTTGCAGGGCAATCGATGAGGCGCTTAACAGTCTGGCTCTTGCGCAGGACGGCATAGATCATGCCATGCGCGAGATCGATTTCGATCCGCGCGTGCTGGAACAGGTCGAGGAACGGCTTTTTGCTTTGCGCGCTGCCGCACGCAAATATTCTGTCGCGGTGGAGGGATTGCCTGCGCTGCGCGACAAGATGGATGCTGATCTCGCCGACCTGGACGCTGGAGCGGAAAAGCTGATCCAGCTTGAAGGTCAGGCGAGCGAAATGCGGGCGGCCTATGACACTGCGGCGGCTAAGCTTTCCGGTTTGCGCAAGGAGACGGCGGAGCATCTGAAGGCTGCCGTAATGGCTGAACTGCCTGCACTGAAGCTTGAGCGTGCTGAATTCATCGTTGAAATGTCAACTGATGCGCAAGCGCGGGCGGCGGAAGGCATCGATACGGTTGAATACTGGGTGCGCACCAATCCGGGCACGCGGGCCGGGCCGATGATGAAGGTCGCTTCGGGTGGTGAGCTTTCACGTTTCCTGTTGGCACTGAAGGTGGCGCTTGCGGATCGCGGTTCTGCTCCGACGCTCGTATTCGATGAAATTGATACCGGCGTGGGCGGTGCGGTGGCAGATGCCATCGGGCAGCGCCTTGCACGGCTTTCCGGGCGCGTGCAGGTGCTTTCGGTCACACATGCGCCGCAGGTGGCGGCGCGTGCTTCCACGCATTTCCTGATTGCCAAGTCTGCGACCAATGAAGACCGTATGTCTACCTCGATCCGTTCCATCGGGGTGGATGAGCGGCAGGAAGAGATTGCCCGCATGCTGGCCGGTGCCAGCATTACCGACGAAGCGCGCGCAGCAGCAGAACGCCTGCTGGCCGAGAATTGAGCATTTCCAGCAAAAGTGCGAAGCGTCTACGCGGGGAAATCAGTCCACTGGACTGATTTCTGATTCCGCTTCGATGCGTCGGATAATGCGTACAAACAAAGAGATAGTGCGCTCGTCTCCTGACATGACGCTGTCAGGGGATATGCATGTTCGTAATGTCGGGTCGGTGTAGGCGCGATGCCATTTCTTGGCTATGTTGAGCAAAATTGAATCAGCAGGTTTTGCTCCGCTTATGACCGATACTCCCGTCGAAAAACTGACTGAACCTGAAGCCGCTTCAGAACTGGAACGGCTGGCGCTTGAAATTGCGCATCACGATGAGCTTTATCATGCCAATGACCGGCCAGAGATTTCGGATGCCGAGTATGATGCGCTAAAGCGGCGTAACGATGCGATTGAAGCGCGCTTCCCGCATCTGGTGCGGACAGACAGCCCGTCCTTGCGTGTTGGTACAGCACCTGTTTCCAAATTTGCGCAGGTTGTTCATGCACGCCCGATGCTTTCGCTCGGCAATGCGTTTTCAGACGATGACGTCCGCGATTTCGTGGGCAGTGTCTATCGCTTCCTGGGGCCGCTGCCGGATAATTCCATTGCATTTACCGCTGAACCGAAGATCGATGGGCTTTCCATGTCGATCCGTTACGAGAATGGAATTCTGATTAGCGGCGCGACGCGCGGTGACGGCACAACCGGCGAGAATGTCACGACGAATATCCGCACCATTGCTGAAATTCCGAACCGGCTTCCGGCTGGAGCGCCTTCCGTCGTTGAAGTACGCGGTGAGGTCTATATGGCCAAAAGTGACTTCCTCGCGCTCAACGAACAGATGGCCGCTGAAGGCAAGCAGACTTATGTGAACCCGCGCAACACGGCAGCAGGTTCCCTGCGCCAGCTCGATGCCAAGGTGACGGCGAGCCGCAAACTGAAATTCTTTGCCTATGCCTGGGGTGAGATGTCGGACATGCCTGCCGATACGCAGATGGGTATGGTTGAGGTTTTTCGCGAATGGGGTTTCCCGGTCAATCCGCTGACGAAGCGGCTTCACGGTGCAGATGAATTGCTTGCGCATTACCGTGCTATTGGCCTTGAGCGCGCCGAACTCGATTATGACATTGATGGCGTCGTCTATAAGGTTGATCGGCTCGATCTGCAGACACGGCTCGGTTTCCGTTCCCGCAGCCCGCGATGGGCGATTGCGCACAAGTTTCCGGCAGAACAGGCGCTGACGATCTTGCGCGGCATCGACATTCAGGTCGGGCGCACCGGCGCGCTGACGCCAGTGGCGCGGCTGGAGCCGATCACTGTCGGTGGCGTGGTCGTGACCAATGCGACGCTGCACAACGAGGACTATATCAAGGGTATCGGCCTCAAGGGTGAGCGTATTCGTGCTGATGAGCATGATATTCGCGTCGGCGATACGGTTATCGTGCAGCGCGCAGGTGATGTGATCCCGCAGATTGTCGATGTTGTACTGGAAAAGCGCCCGGCCGATGCCTCGCCGTTCCATTTCCCGCATGAATGCCCGGTCTGTGGCAGCCATGCCGTGCGTGAAGAGGGCGAGGCGGTCTATCGCTGCACCGGCGGCCTGACCTGTGCTGCGCAGGCGGTCGAGCGCATTCGTCATTTCGTATCGCGCAATGCGTTCGATATTGAAGGCCTTGGCGAAAAGCAGGTCGAATTCTTCTTCCATGCCGAAGATGACAAACTGAAGATCAAATCGCCTGCGGATATCTTCACGCTGCAACAGCGACAGGCTGAATCGCCTCTCAAGAAACTGGAGAACATTGAAGGTTTCGGCGCGACTTCCGTGAAGAAGCTTTATGATGCGATCAATGATCGGCGCGAGATTGCCCTGCATCGCTTTCTGTTCGGCCTTGGTATCCGTCATGTTGGTGAGGTGAATGCCAAGCGCTTTGCGCGCGCCTATCTGTCTTATGCTGCCTTTGAAGAAGCTGCTCTGGAAGCAGTTCCGCCAAAAGAGGGTGACCGCACCGACAAGGGCAATGAAGCCTGGCAGGAACTGATTGCCGTTGAGGGCATCGGTTCCATCGTTGCTGAAGCTGTCGTGGATTTTTATGCGGAGCCGCATAATCGCGAAGTATTGGACAACTTGTTCAAAGCAGGAGTGACTCCTGTAGACGAAGTTGCACTCGTATCGACCGGTTCGCCGGTCGAAGGCAAGACGGTGGTATTTACCGGCAGTCTGGAACGTATGTCGCGCGATGAGGCGAAAGCCATGGCCGAACGCTATGGAGCAAAGACAGCCGGATCGGTTTCGAAAAAGACCGATCTTGTGGTGGCCGGACCGGGCGCTGGTTCCAAACTCGCCAAGGCATCCGAGTTGGGCATCGAAGTCATCGATGAAGACGCCTGGTTTACACTGGTCGGAGAAGAATAATGGCCCCGTTCAGCGGTTTTGGTGAAAAAGCGATCCCGTTTCTGAAAGCTCTGGATTTTCACCAGAATCGCGAATGGTTCGTAGAGAACAAGGATCTTTTCGAGCAGCAGCTGAAGGAACCTCTTGGAGATCTTGTCGAGGAATTAACGGGTCGTTTTGAAAAAGCCGGTCTGCCGTTCAAGGGCGATCGGGTGAAATCGCAGTTCCGCATCAAACGGGATACGCGGTTTTCCAAGGACAAGGCCCCCTATAACCGTCACCTGTCTGCGCTGCTGTCGCAATCGGGTACAAAATGGGACGAGAGCGGCTGCTTCTATGTCTGCATCGGCCTGCCGGGTGTCCGCGACTGCTACGCCTGTGTGGCTTGGTGGGGGCCAAAGAAGGAACTGCTTCTGGCTATACGCACGGCCATTGCCGAGAAGCCGGAAGAATTCCGCGCCATGGTCGCGAAACTCAAGAAAAACGGTTTGAAAATCAGCGACTACGACCGGCTGAAGCGCACGCCGCGTGGTTTTGAGGCCGTGACCGATGATGATTTGCTGGAAGCAATTCGCAATCGGCATTTCTCGGTGCGGATAGAAATCGACCCTGAAACGATTACCCGCGCTGATCTGGCAGATCGTCTTGTCGACTTCACCGAACGGGCTCGCCCGCTTGTGGACTGGATGCACAAAATCGAAAAGACAGTTCCGCAACAATCATGATCGTTCATGAATGCATCAGCTGGATTTATGAGTGATGCGCAAATGCGGCATTCCTGTTTAATAGTATGATTTTTTGGGAAATCATATTCCAACAGGCCCCAGAATTTCCTAACTACTCTTCATTCGGAGGAGTGAATATTCGTGGATCAGACTTTTCGGCCCGTACGGGCTTCAGCGCGCGCCGATATTATTGACGGTGTCCGGCGCGGACTTCCGCTTGTCGTTGCCGGAGCGCCCTTTGGCTTGCTGTTCGGTGCGCTTGCTGTCGATAACGGATTGTCGCTCGCGGAAGCGGTGTTCATGAGCTCCATCATCTATGCCGGGGCCAGCCAGATGGTCGGGCTTGATCTTTTCGGCCAGAACATAGCGCCGTGGATGATCGTCATGTCGATTTTCGCGGTTAATTTTCGGCACGTGCTTTATTCGGCGAGTACTGGACGCCGTATTCGTCATTTCAAGCCATGGCAGAAGGCGCTGGCCTTTTTCGTACTGGTCGATATCCAGTATGCGGAGGTCGAGCAACGGGCGGAGGCTGGCAAACCGGTCACTTTCGTCTGGTATATGGCACTCGGGCTTACATTCTATGTCACCTGGGTGCTTGAAGCACTGATCGGCGGACTGTTCGGCAATCTGATTACAAACCCCTATGCCTTCGGCATCGACTTTCTGCTGCCGATCTATTTCCTCGGCATGGTGATGAGCTTTCGTCATCGGCAGAACTGGCTACCGGTCGTCATCGTCAGTGCGATTTCAGCCGTGGCGGCCTACAAGTTCGTGGGATCTCCGTGGCATGTTTCGCTGGGCGCACTTGGCGGCATTGTTCTTGCGGCGATTATTGCCAAGCCACGCGAAGGGGAGGCGTAAATGTCCACCACGATTTGGATCATTCTCGTAGGCGCGCTCTGCACCTATCTCACCCGTATTGGCGGGCATCTGGTCCTGTCACGCTTCAGCCGTGTGCATTACCGGGTGGAAGCGGCGCTCAACGCCGTGCCTGCAGCCGTTCTGACGGCTATTGTGGCGGCACCTGCTTCGGATCACGGCTGGCGGGAACTGCTGGTACTTGCGGTCTGTATAGTGCTTTCGTTGCGGCTCAGCATGATGACCATGTTCTTTGCAGGCGTAGCGCTTTTGATCGCGCTACGCCATTTCACGGTGTGAATGCATTATCAAAGCGGCGCGGTTGCCGCTTCAAGCCATTTGCGTTCAGCGTCCTTGAGGTGGCCTGACAGCTTCTCGCGCACGCTGGCATGGTAGCTGTTCAGCCAGTCGATTTCTTCCTGCGTGAAAAGCGACTTGTCGATCAGGCGCCGGTCGATAGGGCAGAATGTCAGTGTCTCGAAGCCCATCATCGGAATGTCGCCACCTTCCGGCACTTCCGGTTCGGTGACGATGATGAGGTTTTCGATGCGGATGCCGAATGAACCGGGTTTGTAATAGCCCGGTTCATTGGAAAGGATCATGCCTGGCAGCAGTTCCTGCGCGCCCTTTTTCGAAATGCTCTGTGGGCCTTCGTGCACTGACAGGTAGGAGCCGACGCCGTGGCCGGTTCCGTGCGCATAGTCGAAACCATGCTTCCATAATGCGATGCGCGCCAGAACGTCGATATCCTGCCCGCGTGTGCCTTTCGGGAAGCGAGCCGTCGTGATCGCAATCACACCTTTCAACACGAGCGTGAATGCCTTGATCGTATCTGGCGTTACCTTGCCGATGGGGACGGTGCGGGTGATATCGGTAGTTCCGTCGCGATATTGTGCGCCGGAATCGACCAGATATAGCTCGCCATCTTCAAGCGTTCTGTTGGTGTCGGTATTGACGCGATAATGGATGATTGCGCCGTTCGGCCCCGCACCGGAGATCGTGTCGAAGGATATGTCTTCCAGCGGCATTTGGAAGTCGCGCCCGGCATCGGCACGCGATTCTTCCAGCTTCTGCGCTGCGCTGATTTCATCGATTGTGCCGGGCTTCTGGCCGTCGACCCATGAGAGGAAATTGACCATAGCCACACCGTCGCGCTCATGGGCGGCGCGTGAGCCATCAAGTTCAGCCTTGTTCTTGATTGCGCGTGGAATACGGGCAGGGTCTTTGCCTTCGATCACACTGCCGCCTGCGCTGGTGACAACGAGGCGGAGCTGCTCAGCCGCAAGAGTCGGGTCTAGAAGAATAGCTTCTGCCTTGGCCGCGAGAGCACTGAGATGCCCTTCCAGATCGCTCGGTGCCGAGAGCTTGGCGAGCTGGGTCAGATAGGCGCGCGGTTCAATGGCAAGTTTGCGTTCATCGATGAAAAGCTCTGGCTCACCCTTCGCAGGAATGATGGCAAAGCTTAGCGGAAGCGGCGTGTTGGATACGTCCTTGCCGCGGATATTAAACACCCATGCGACTGATGACGGGTCAGTCAGGACAGTTGCGCTGGCGCCGCTTGCGGTAACGGCTGCCTGTATTTCCTTGATCTTGTCTTCCGCTTCATGTCCTGCGAAACGGGCCGGCTGAATTGTGACCTCTGCCGTTGGCACTTCAGGCTGATCGTCCCATACGGCGTCGACAAGATTGGTTTCGACCGGGACCAGCTGACCGCCCTGAGCCTCCAGTGCTTCACGTAAATTGCGGGCTTCGGAAATGGTATGGAGCCAAGGATCGAAGCCGATATGCAGGCCCTTGCCGTTTTCTGCCAGCCAGGAAGCCGGCGGATTTGTAACGAGGCTTTCATAGGAGAAGACCTTGGGGTCCGTCTGGGCGCGGACCTGCAGTTCATAACGCCCATCGACGAAGATATAGGCGCTATTCTTGAGGACGAGCGCGGCACCGGCCGATCCGGTGAAGCCGGTCAGCCAGGCAAGGCGCTGCGCATGGGGCGGAACATATTCACCCTGATGCTCGTCTGCGCGAGGAACCAGAAATCCGTCAAGGCCAAGTTCGGCCATTTTCGCGCGCAGCTTCGCAACGCGTGGGCCGCCATTGGCCGGATTTGTGGTGACGTCGAAACTCTGAAAAGCCATAGGTTTAACTCGCTCAAAACAGGAATACGCCGTGGTTCAAACGGCCTGTTATTTCAGATGAATTGCTACCCAGCCTTCGCGATGCAGCGTCTTTTGGTGGGCGAGTCCCTGTGCCTGATAGGCAGCAAGCACTGCATCGTGTTGACTGTCAAGTATTCCGGAAAGAACGATGGAACCGCCGGATGCCAGATGCTCCTTGAGGGAAGGTGCCAGCTCGATAAGCGGATTGGCAAGAATGTTGGCGACGATCAGGTCGAATGGCGAATAGGAACGGAAGATCGGGTGGCCGAAGCCTTCCGCCGTTGCCGTAACGATATGTTCTGCCACACCGTTCTTGGCGGCATTTTCTGCGGCGACGGTGACAGCGACAGGATCGATATCGGTAGCCAGTACAGGAATGGGAGCGAGCTTGGCTATGGCGATGGCAAGAACAGCGCTGCCGGTGCCAAGGTCGAGCGCATTGGTCGGATGTTCGCCGTTGACAGTTTCCTCGATCAGTTCAAGGCATCCTGCCGTCGTTCCGTGATGGCCGGTGCCGAAGGCAAGACCAGCATCGATTTCAATGGGGATGTCGCCTGCTTCGATCTTGTCGCGATCGTGCGAGCCATGGACAAAGAAATGCCCGGCTCTGACAGGCTTCAGACCTTCCAGCGAATGCGTGACCCAGTCGATGTCGGGCAGTTCTTCAACGGAGAAAATGTCCGCACCCACCAACGCATCGATCCGCTTGGCGACATCTTCGGCATCGTCCTCGACATAAACCGACACCTCGAAAATCTGCCGGTCTTCATCGATTTCGGTGATAGCGATGGGGAAGCCGTCTTCCTCGAAAGCCTGTTCGAGAATGTTGTAGACGCGCTCGGCTTCTGCCTTATCCGCCGAAAAGAAAAGTCGTGACTGGGCCATGAAGTAATAAAGCTCTCTATCTTTGAGAGTCTGTACCAAAAGCCGACCTGTATGGCTGCAAATGGCAATTTTTCTGCGTTCCGGTGCTCATGTAGCTTTCTCTGGTGCATAGTCTTATCCGTAAAGTCTGCAACTTTTCGGGACCATGCTCAGAAGTACATTGCGCTCCGGTACTCGAAAATCACCATTTTCGCACACACATGCCGCTTTTTGATTCAGGCTCTGACGCATTTCCGATGGAAATGCTTCGTAGATTCTATTTAGCTCTTTGCAGCGCCTTTGGCCAGATTCTTCAACTTTTCCAGAGCCGTATCCGGGTTTTCCTGATAGGCGATTGTGCTGCGGAAGCGACCGCCTTTGTCGAGCAGAAATACCGATGCTGTATGATCCATCGTATATTCGCCGTCTTCGCCCGGAACCTTCTTGGCATAGACGTGGTAGGATTTGACCATATCAGCAATATTCTGTGGTGTACCGGTGATGCCAATGATGCGGTCGGAAACGTTACCGACATAGGTCTTCATGACTTGCTGTGTGTCGCGTTCCGGATCAACGGTGATGAAATAAGCCTTGATGTCACTGGCTTCTGGCCCAAGCTGCTTCAGCCAGCCATCAAGCTCATAGAGCGTGGTGGGGCAGACGTCCGGGCAATGGGTGAAGCCGAAAAAGATTGCTGCTGGCGCAGCGCGCAGGTCATTCTCGGTGAAAGGCGTGCCATCCATGGTCACAAGGTTAAGCGGACCGCCGAAGGGTTCTTTAGCCGCTTCCTTGTCTCGGAAAAGATTGAGACCCGCAGCGCCGACGATAACGACGATGAAGGCGATGATGAAGATGGGCAGGAATTTTTTCATGTCCAGTCAGCCTTGAATTTCCGTACGCGCCTTGATGCGCTGATCAACAATCTATCTTTTCTTTATGCGCTGCAGAACGGTCGATATAGCCGCATCCTGCATCATGAAGAGCATGGCGGTAATGTACGGCCATTTGCTCAATTTTCAATAATTTCTGAAACTTTTGACTATTTGTCGCGCGGTGGATAATGGCTCTTCGCACAGTTTGGCTCCTGTCTCATCCGCGTGACCAAAGTTGAACAGCTTCTTCGTTCTTTCTTTTTGCAAGAATGATTGAACTGATATATTTCGGTCATAAAATTGCAATTTCTTGTGAGAGCAATATTGGAAGTCGATTACGTAATCGCTTGGGTTGACGGGCAGGATCCCGCGCATATGGCTGCCAGAAAAAGGTTCGCGCCAAATTCTGATCGCACGCATTTCGAAGCCGTTACAAACGAACGTTATCTCGATAATGGCGAGATTTATTATAACATCGCTTCCGTCATCAAATTCGCCCCGTTCATCAAGCGCATTTTCATCATCACCGATCATCAGAAGCCCCGTTTCCTCGATGCATTCAAGCATGAGGGCAAATGTGATGCTTCTTTTATCCAGATCGTATCACATGATGATATTTTTGATGGTTTGCCGGCTGCTCGCCCTTCGTTCAACGCCCGCGCTATTGAAGGTGCGATGTGGCGGATACCCGGGCTGTCGGAGCATTTTATTTATTCCAACGACGATTTCTTCGTGAATGCTCCGCTGACAGTATCCGATCTTTATGAGAACGAGCGCCCTGTTCTTCATGGCGATTGGGTGCGACCTGAAAACACACGCTGGAAGTACAAGCTGCGCCATTTGCTTGGCAAGATATCGCGGTATGAATATACGTTTCCGAAATTCCGCATGGCGCAATGGAAAGGCGCTGTCACTGCTGGCATGAAGGATCGATTCATGTCGATCCATCATCACCCACATCCGTTGCGGCGCAGCACGCTGGCGGCTTTTTTCACCGAACGTCCCGATGTTCTGAATCGGCAGGTCGGTTTTCGATATCGCGATATCGAACAGTTCAATACGGTTGCTCTCGCCAATCATCTGGAGATTTTGCGGCACAAAGCTTCTGTTCGTCCGGCGAGAGAACTGGCTTATCTGGATTTTGTCCAGGAAAAACATTGGGCGGAAGAACTTGAGGCGATCGAGGCCGGTTCAGCGCCCTTCGGCTGCGTGCAGGGTTTTGAGCGTTTCGAGCCCGCTTTTCGAGCCCAAATTCACCAGGCCCTCATTGCGAAGTTTGACGATGTTCTGCCGAATGTTATCAAGGATTATCTTTCCGGCGAGCAAGATAGTTCGCAGGAAGCGGCTTAAGCAGTTCGTTCCAGAGCTGACTGCGCTGCAGGGAAGCTTGAGGTGAGTTTGCAATGATGTCGTCAGATGATCTCCGTTTCCAGAACAGCGAACCCCGCATTCATTCGACGGCTCAGCTGAAATCCGTCAAGCTGGGACGGTATGCCGATATTGGCGAGCGTGTGATTCTTCGTGAAGTCACGGTCGGCGACTTCACTTATTTCGAGCGGAACGGCGAGGGAATCTATGCCGAGATCGGCAAGTTTTGTTCAATTGCTGCGAATGTTCGCATCAATGCTCTCGAACACCCGATGGAGCGGCTCACGACTCATAAAGTCAGTTATCGACCGAATGAATATTTTCGTTATCTGGGCGTTGATGGCGAGTTCCGGGCAAGCCGTCAGGAGCAGCGCGTGATCATCGGTAACGATGTATGGATCGGCCACGGCGCGGTCATCACACCGGGCGTTCAGATTGGCCACGGTGCCGTGATTGGCGCGAATGCGGTCGTGACGAAGAATTTGCCACCCTATCATGTGGTCGGCGGTGTTCCCGCTCGTTTCATCCGCAAACGCTTCGATAATGCTGTCATAGACCGACTGCTCGAACTCGAATGGTGGAACTGGTCGGTGGAAAAGCTCTATGAAGCGGTTCCAGACATCCAGACGCTCGAAATCGAGGCGTTTCTGGAAAAGTGGAGCGGCTGAATTCCGGCTCTTGCAAAGCCGCAATTGTTTACCCACCTTGGCATCACAACAGTTCTGGAGGCTGGAAGATATGGTCGGACTGAAGCGTTTTGCCGGGTTGTTGCTTGCTCCCATGTTGGTCGTTGCGGCTTCGGCCGCTCCGGCTGAAGAAGTTGGCAAGGTTGGCGTCGACTGGCTTGGAAACGATATCGTCATCGATGCGGTACAGGACCCGAAAGTGCAGGGCGTAACCTGTCATCTGGCGTCGTTTTCGCGCGGCATGATCGACCGGCTGCAGAAAGGCAACTGGTTTGAGGACCCGTCCAATGCGTCCATCTCTTGCGAGCAGACAGGGCCGATCACTATCGCAGATATCGATCTCGGTAAGGGCGGGGAACGGGTGTTCTCCGAGCGTACAAGCTTGATCTGGAAGAAGCTTGTCATCACGCGCATATACGACAAGACAAACAATACTCTGCTCTATCTCGCCCATGCGACACAGGTTCAGGACGGTTCAGCGAAAACGTCGCTTTCAACCGTGCCGCTTTACAAGGGTGACGTCACATGGGCAAAGGGCAAGCCGGAATAATCCGGCTGCCCTGATCCTTCATCTGTGATGGAAACTAGATCGGCTGGACGAAACTATCGAGAACGCGCTTCTGTCCGGCCTTGTCGAAATCGATGGTCAGCTTGTTGCCGTCAATAAGCGAAATCGTTCCGTTGCCGAACTTGATATGGAACACGCGGTCGCCCGCCTTGAAGGCCGATGGCTTGTCGGCCACTGACTTAGCCACCAGTTCACCGTCAATCGTGCGTCCCTTGATGGAGCCACGACCAGCTCCAAAACCGGAATCGGTCTCGCCATAGCCGATGCGTTCCACTTTGCTGCCCGAACGAGAACCCCAGTTGTTACGGGTGGCATCGGAGCGATTCTGCTGCGCGCGCTGCCAGCCGGGTGTCGAATAGGAATTCTGGAATGGATCAGCCTTGTCGAAGCGGGACTGTCCATAGCCTCCGCCATAACCGCCGTAATTGCCTTCCAGTTCGGCCACTTCCACATGCGCTTCCGGTAGTTCTTCCAGAAAACGGGAAGGAATGGTCGATTGCCACATGCCGTGGATGCGTCGGTTGGAAACGAACCAGATATGCAGGTTTTTCTTGGCGCGGGTCACGCCGACATAGGCGAGGCGGCGCTCTTCCTCAAGGCCGGAACGCCCGCCTTCATCAAGCGCGCGCTGGTGCGGAAACAAGCCTTCTTCCCAGCCGGGAAGAAAGACGGTTTCAAATTCCAGACCTTTGGCCGAATGCAGCGTCATGATGTTGACGGCATCCAGATCCTCATTCTGCTCGGCGTCCATCACGAGTGCGACATGCTCAAGGAAACCGCGCAAGCTTTCATATTCCTCCATGGAACGGATCAGTTCCTTGAGGTTTTCAAGCCGGCCTGGTGCTTCTGCCGATTTGTCATTCTGCCACATGGCCGTATAGCCGGATTCATCAAGGATGGTTTCGGCCAGTTCGGTATGCGGCGTGTTGTCGATCAGGGACTGCCAGCGCAGGAAATTCTCGACCACTTCGCGCAGTGCGGAGCGTGGCTTCGGCTTCAATTCCTCGGTTTCAATGAGATCGCAGGCCGCGGAAAACATCGAAATATCGCGTGCACGTGCATAGTCATGGATCTGGCGGATCGCGGCTTCGCCCAGACCACGCTTAGGCGTGTTGATGATGCGTTCCAGCGCCAGATCGTCGGCCGGTTGTGCAACGACACGCAGATATGCCATCGCATCACGGATTTCGAGCCGCTCGTAGAAGCGTGGGCCGCCGATGACGCGGTAATTAAGGCCGAGCGTGACAAAACGGTCTTCGAATTCACGCATCTGGAAAGAAGCGCGGACGAGGATCGCCATGTTGTTGAGGAGATGCCCCTGACGCTGGGCCTGCTCAATGGCTTCGCCGACAGCACGGGCTTCCTCTTCCGAGTCCCAGGCCGCATGAACTTTGACCCGTGGATCGTCCGGATTGGGTGCTTCGGTAAACAGCGTTTTGCCTAGGCGACCCTCGTTATGTGCGATCAGGTGGGCGGCTGCACCGAGGATATGCGCTGTGGAGCGGTAATTGCGCTCAAGCTTGATGACGACTGCGCCCGGAAAATCCTTTTCGAAGCGAAGAATATTGTCCACTTCTGCTCCGCGCCAGCCGTAAATCGACTGATCGTCGTCGCCGACGCAACACAGATTGACTTTATCTCCGCTCACGCCGAATTCGCTGCGCTCATCGGTCCTGCGGGAGGCTTCGGATGCCTTGGCGGGCTGTACCGGCGAGCCTCCGTCCTGCGTTGGTGCTGTCGTTCGTGATTTTGGTCGCTGCGCCAACAGACGCAGCCACAAATATTGCGCCGTATTCGTATCCTGATATTCGTCCACCAGAATGTAGCGGAACTTCGCGTGATATTCGCGCAGGATATCCGGATGATTGCGGAAGATACGGATCGGATGCAGCAGAAGATCGCCGAAATCGCAGGCATTCAATGTGCGCAGGCGCTCCTGATAGGCCTGATAAAGCTCGCGTCCGCGACCATTGCCGAATGAGCGCGCATCGCCTTCCGGAATATCGGATGGCCCGAATCCCTTGTTCTTCCAGCCATCGATCATGTTGGCGAAGGTGCGGGCAGGCCAGCGCTTGTCATCAAGCCCTTCAGCCTGAATGAGCTGCTTGATAAGCCGGATCACGTCGTCGGTGTCGAGGATCGTGAAATCCGATGTCAGATTTGCAAGCTCCGCATGGCGACGCAAAAGCTTGACACCGATCGAGTGGAACGTGCCGAGCCACGGCATGCCTTCGACTGCGCCTCCGACCAGATGACCGATACGCTCCTTCATTTCGCGCGCGGCCTTGTTCGTGAAAGTCACGGCGAGAATCTGGCTTGGATAGGCAAGGCCGGTGGTCAGAATATGTGCAATACGCGTTGTCAGAACGCGCGTTTTTCCCGTGCCCGCACCGGCAAGCACCAGAACAGGACCTTCCGTCGTCAGGACTGCCTGACGTTGCTCGGGGTTCAACCCTTTCAGGTAATCAGGCTCGCCACGCT
Organism: Brucella lupini; assembly: GCF_002252535.1. NCBI lineage: Bacteria > Pseudomonadati > Pseudomonadota > Alphaproteobacteria > Hyphomicrobiales > Brucellaceae > Brucella > Brucella lupini. The sequence continues at coordinate 75,792 of NZ_NNRN01000037.1, read as the reverse complement.
GCTGGTTGCGTGCTGCCATGGCACGTGCGGCAATGCCACCGGGAGCAGGCGTGCGGCCTGCCGGAGCGTCGTCATCGCCGAAAAACGGCATATCGTCGGGAAAGTCAGACATTTGACCCGAATGTAATGATTCGTGGCTGAAAGACCAGCGAAAGGGTTAAAATATTCGACTACTCTAATTGAGTGACGCGACGATCCGTAAAGTTCAGGCGATGCGAGGCCAGTGCTTCCACAAGTCCGCGCAGTTCCGGTTCGCGCTGCAACAGATCATCGAGTTCCGTCATCTGGTTCATCGCGATCAGCCGCAGAATGTCGTCCCGGATGGTCCCGTCAGCGCGCCGGGGCAGATGGGCAACCGGCTGGATCAGTTCAACCTTCTGGCCTTTCAAGCGCGCGCGCAGGCTTTTTTCGTCGGCGTTGAGAGTCTCCACGAAAGCATAGATGCCGACGCCCTTGGCTGGCAGCGAATAAAGCGCGAGAGCTACATCCGAGACACGCGGATCAGATTTGAGGGCCGCCTGAATTGCAGGACCTTCATTGTCGATCCGGTCACCGGTGCCTTCGCCGTCCGACCAGCTGAAAATGCCGCGCGTGATGAAGTTGTAGACTTTCTTGCCTGTCGCCAGCCAGATGCGCGACGGCAGCGAACGGCGCGCCAGAATGCGCTTTTCCGTTGGTGTCATCATGTCCTTTGCGAAAGCACGCTTCTGCTTGATGAGGTGGCGAAAATCCTCATAGGCCATCAGGCGATAGAGCGCGCCACGACGACGATGCACGCTTGCAAGCTGGAAATCGATGACTGCAGCTTCACCTTCAGGCGTCATCAGCCAGTTTTGCGGTTTGGCGAGGTCGTTGTGGGTAACGCCAAGACGGCGCATATCGCGCAGGATGCGGTGCGCGGTGCGATACCATTTCGGATCGGACGGGCGCGCAAGATGCAGCGGTGTGCCTTCCGTCCAGGATCGATACAGCCCGTCCTTATCGACGGCGAGGAGCTGCGGGACACCTTCAATGCCGCGTACAGTCTTGAGGCCACGGATTTCGCGCCGGGCCAATATCCATGCCAGCGGCTTCGACCACCAGGGAGCAGCGCTTACGACACGACGGATGATACGGGTATCGGGATCGCCTACGAAATAACCGGCATGGGTTTCCGAGAACACGTCGCGCTTGAACACGGCGGTTTCGACAAAATCCGGTATTTGATCGCCTTTCAGGGGCACATCTATATTGGGGTTCTGAACCATAAGGCTCCACTAGTGGATTGCATCCGATCAATCAAGTTTGATGGCGGACAACCCTTATTGCAATCACGTGATCGAAGGCGCACAAGGAACGCACAGATTTCGTGCGGCTCATCGGGGAAATGCAGAGAATGGCACAGGGCGACGACAGCAAGCAGGCGATTGCGCAGATCATCCGGCAGGAACAGGCGCTTATTTTTCCGTCATTTGACGAGAATGAAGCATTCGCGCTTGGTCATCGCATTCGCGATATCGCCGTGAAGGAAAAGCTCGGCATTGCCACCGAAATTTCCCTGTGGGACCGGCAATTGTTTTATGCGACGACCGCCGGAAGCACAGTGGACAATCAGGAATGGTTGCGCCGCAAGTTCAATGTCGTGCGCCGCTTTCATGCTTCGACCTATCGTCTTGTTCTGGAACAGAATCGCGACGATCGCATGTTTGCTCTCCATAAAGCATTGAATGTCGAAGATTACGCGCTGGCGGGCGGCGGATTTCCGATCCGCGTTGCAGGGGCAGGCGTAATCGGCGCAGTAATCGTATCGGGGCTGCCGCAGCGCGAGGACCATAATCTGGTGATCCGCGCCGTTGCCGAGCATCTTGGACAAGACCCGGTCGCATTGGCGTTGCCTGCCGTTTGACTATGAATTTCGGAGAATGAACGATGTCGCTTGAAAATGTTGTCGCGCTTGCACGCAATGAGAACGGTATTGCAGCAGCAGTGGGTATTCTCAAGCAGCGTTTCGGTGAGCGTGCGCAGACCGGTCAGGCTATCCGCGAGCAGCACGGTCACACGACGACCTATGTACCGACACAGGCGCCGGACATCGTCATCTTTGCGGAGACTGCGCAGGAGGTGCAGGATGTTGTGCGTATCTGCGCCGAACATCGCGTTCCGGTTATCGCCTTCGGCGCCGGTTCGTCGCTCGAAGGGCAGGTGAATGCGCCCGCTGGTGGTGTCTCTCTTGACCTCACGCGCATGAACAGGGTGATTGCGGTGCACGCGGAAGATCTGGATTGCGTGGTGGAACCGGGCATTACGCGCCGGGAACTGAATGAATATCTGCGCGATACGGGACTGTTCTTTCCGATTGATCCGGGTGCCAATGCCACGCTGGGCGGCATGGCTTCCACCCGTGCGTCCGGTACGAATGCAGTGCGTTATGGGACCATGCGCGAGAATGTGCTGGCGCTGAAAGCCGTGATGCCCGATGGGCGGTTGATCGAGACTTCCAAGCGCGTGAAGAAGACGGCTGCGGGTTACGATCTCACGAGGCTGCTTGTCGGAGCCGAGGGAACACTTGGCATCATCACCGAACTGACATTGAAACTACAGGGGATACCGCAGGCGATCTCCGGCGGTATCTGTCCTTTCCCGGATGTGGATTCGGCTTGCCGCACGGTGATTGAAACCATCCAGATGGGTATCCCCGTTGCACGTATCGAGCTTGTAAACACGCTTCAGATGCAGGCGCTGATCCTCCATTCCAAACTGCCTTATGAGGCACAGCCCTATCTGTTTGTCGAGTTCCACGGCACGGAAAGCGGCGTTGCCGAACAGGCGGAATTGTTTGGAGAAATTGCTGCAGGCAATGGTGGGGGCAATTTCCAGTGGACCCACGATGCCGAGGAACGCGACCGGCTATGGCGGGCGCGTCACGACGCCTATCTTGCATCTTTTTTGCTGAGGCCCGGTTGCAAGGGTGTTTCCACCGATGTCTGCGTACCGATTTCGCGTCTGGCCGATTGCATCGGCGAGACGGAAAAAGACCTTGCCGAAACAGGCCTGATAGCACCAATTGTCGGGCATGTGGGGGATGGTAATTTCCATCTTCTCCTGCTTCTGGACACGGATGATGTGAGCGAAATGGAGCGTGCCGAAGCATTCATGGACCGATTGGCAAAACGTGCCATTGCCATGGAAGGAACCTGCACCGGCGAACATGGCATCGGGCAGGGCAAGATGAAGTATCTGGCCATGGAGCTGGGTGAAGCCACGGACTACATGCGGGCCATCAAGAAAGCGCTCGATCCAGACAACATCATGAATCCGGGCAAAATACTGATTTCCTGATTCAAATCAGCCGTTTGGACGGGTTTGCCAAGAGTTTGATTCAGGCAGGCGTGCATATCGATATGGCTGTGATGCAATTTGCCTTGTTGTCGCCGGATCGATGCCGTTATGTTGCGCAGATAAAGACAGCGTGATTCACTCTTTGTTTCGCGCTAACTTGCAATCTGTTTGACCGGAGCTGGTTCTTGGGCCGCATATTCGTCATCGTCGGCGGGCTTCTCGTGCTGCTGTTGACGGCAGCACTTGTCGTGCCGCCTTTTGTTGACTGGAGCGGCTATCGTGCCGATTTCGAGCGCGAGGCCAGCCGTGTTTTGGGGCGCCCTGTTAAGGTCGCTGGTGACGTCAGCGCACGGCTTTTGCCGTTTCCTTCTGTCGCTTTCTCCGATGTGCGCGTCGGGACCGATGCTGCTCATCCGGTGATGACCGTCGATACGTTTTCGATGGATGCCGAACTGATGCCGTTTCTGCGCGGCCAACTTCTGATTTTCGATATGCGCGTGGATCGCCCGCGAGCCACGATTTCCCTGGACAAAAGCGGTAAGGTCGATTGGGCAATCCGCCCGTCGACGCCGCTCGATCCGACGAAAATCAAGCTGGAACGGCTTTCCGTCAGTGACGGAACAATTACCCTTCGCGAAGAGGCAAGCGGTCGCAGTCACACAGCTACCGGACTCAATGCCGTGATCTCCGCAAACAGTCTTGCAGGTCCGTGGCAGGCAAACGGAAGTCTCGTTCTTCAGGGCGAAAAGCTGGCGATCGACCTTACAAGCGGCGAGGCGAAGCCGGACGGTTCGCTGCGCGTACGCGCTCGCATTTCGCCGGAGGCAATCCCAGCTACTTTCGAGACCGATGGTGATGTGACCGTGACCGAAGGTCGACTCGATTATGCCGGTGATTTTTCGCTCCGCTCTTCCGATATGGTTGCCAAGACGGCTAAGGATCAGAAAACGCCGACGGAAACGCCTTTTTTCAGTGGCGTGCGCGTAACCGGTAAATTCAAGGCGGATCGCAGTCACTTCGATGCCAGCGAATTCCGGATGGAGCAGGGGCCTGCCGACAATCCTTATGTGGTGAATGGCAAGGCATTCATCGATTATGGCGCCAAGCCGCGTTTCGAGGTCAGCGCCGACGGACAGCAACTTTTCTGGGGGCCGAATGAAGCCGCCAGCGAAGAACAATCCAGTTCTGCAATGCCGGTTGCGGATCGTATTGCGATAGCGCGTCGTGTTCTCGAACAACTGCCCATTCCGACTATACCCGGCAATGTGGATTTGCGTCTGCCTGCCGTCATTGCAGGTGGTACAACGATACGCTCAGTCACAGTGAGCGCGGAGCCTGACGGAAAGAACTGGAATATTCGTCAGTTCGCTGCTGATCTTCCGGGGCGAACCAAGGTGGAAGCCAAGGGCACGCTCTCGGTTGGCAAGGATTTTGGCTTTAAGGGTGATATGCTTGTTGCGTCGCGTCAGCCGTCCGGTCTCGCAAGCTGGCTGAACGAGACAGTTGACGATTCTGTGCGCAAACTCGAAGGCGCGGGTTTTTCAGGACAGGTCGATCTTCGCGACGGAATGCAGCGGATCGATAATTTCGAAATTGCGTTGGGAAAAACCACACTCAAAGGCTCGTTTGTTCGCGAAGTGAAAGGGTTGGCACAGCCTTCAATTGTGCTGACCTTCAATGGCGGAGCGGTGGACAGCGAAGCGCTGCAAGCTTTTACAGCCTTTTTTTCCAGTGGTGACGGGCTGGGTTTTCTCGATGGCCAATCGCTGAACCTGGCATTCAAAGCAGGGCCTGTCCGCTATCAGGACATGGAAGCGGCCAATGTCGACATGGCGCTCCGGCTGCATGACGGGCGCTTCGATTTCGACCGGCTGCTGGTTGGCGATGTAGCGGGCACGACGCTTACTGCAACAGGCACCTACGAACCCTTCTCCAATACGCCTTCCGGCTCGCTCGATGCGACGATACTGTCTGGAGATCTTTCGCGTTTCCTCTCGCTGATGGCCAACCGCTATCCCCAGCTACCGCTGTTTCATGCGCTTTCGTTGCGTGCGGCGAATTTCCCTGGGCTGTTCGAGGATAGCGAGATCAATGTCATCGCCAATGCGGTGGCGCCGTCCGTGCCTGTGGCGAACAAGACACCTGCTAAAGGCGCGGCATCCAAGGGTAAGAGTGCCCGGCCTGCTGAGGCAAACACCAAAAGTGCTCCCGGTGTCGGGGAGTTTTCGTTCAGTGTTACCGGGAAAACAGGCGGCATGAAGCTGGACCTGTCGGGCACGGCGAGCGGTGGCGAGGGTGAGGGCGAGCCGTTGCAGATGCAATTGAACGGCACGGCAACATCAGAGCAAGGCGAGGCGGTACTCGCATTGATCGGCTTGCCTGCCTTGCCGCTTGGGCTTGCTGGTGAACTTACCGCCGACCTGAGCATGCAGGGTGCGCCGAGTGCAGGCATGCGGACATTGCTCAAGCTCACGGCACCAGACGGGACGGCCACAACTGATGGTGTGATTTCGCTGGTCGGAGGGGATATCGCTGCCAGCGGCAAGGCCCAGTTGAAGTCCGCCGATCTGCAACCATTCATCGCAACGGTCGGTTTCGCGCTGCCCGGATTTGGTGAAGGTCTTTCAGCAGACCTTGCCAGCGATTTTCAGTTCGCAAAGGGTATCTTGCGGTTTCCCAATCTGACAGGAAAGCTGGATGGAGAAGATGTTTCCGCGCGGCTGGAGGCCAATTTTGCCGATAGCGGCCTGCCGCAGTTGAAGGGTGAGGCAAAGCTCGCGACGCTCGAGGTTGATAGTCTTGCTGCTATCATGCTTGGGCAGGATGCATTTGAGCCGGCAAAGCCCACCACGAAGACAATCTGGCCGCGTGGTGCATTCGCGGTCCGTCCGTCCCTGCCGTTATTGCTGGATATGAAGCTCAACGTGGCGCAAGCTCATATGGAAGGGTTCGGGACCGCTACGGAGTTTTCAACACGGCTTCTGAAGACCATGGATAGTCTTCAGTTGAACGAATTGACCGGCAACTGGGCAGGTGGATATCTGGTTGGAAACGTTTCTCTGAGCAATAGCGACAAGAATGCACTCCTCTTGACAGAGCTCAAATGGAGTGGCGCAAAGCTCAAGGATTTTTACCAGCTAGAGAACGGCTCTGCACCGCTGGGCGGTGTGGTGAAAGCTGCCGTCAATCTGAATGGTAGCGGCGAGAGCGTTGCGGCGCTGGTCGGATCGCTGGCGGGAGCGGCAAGTTTTGACGTGGAGAATTTCACCGTCGACGGTCTGGATGGCGCGGCATTGCCTGCAATGATAGCGGCGGCCGATGCAACGGGCGATCAGTTCTCCGGTTCCGACAAGCTTGCTTCCAAGCAATTTGTCGGCATTGCCGACAAGGCAACCGGGCAGGGCACATTTGCGCCAGGCAACGCGCGGTTTGACTTTACGATCAGCGGCGGTGTCGCACGTATGGCTGCGGCAAATCTGAGCGATGGAAATGCGGCTCTTCTCAGTGATCTGCAATTCGATCTGTCGACACTGGGAATTGGCGGAAACGGTACTTTGACGTTCCAGAACGGGGATGGCGCCGATACAGGTATTTCTCCGCAGGTGGCCTTTTCTCTCGGCGGTAGTTATAGCGCGCCGGAGGTGTCATTCGACAAGCAGCCGCTTGTTCAGTTCCTGACCCAGCGTGCGCTTGAACGCGAACAGGAACGTGTTGAATCCATGCAGGCGAGTTTGATGGAGAAGCAGCGCCTTCGTCGTCAGCTTGGGCTGTTCGAAGCAGATGAAGTGGAACGTGATCGTTCGCAGCGTGAGGACGAGGTGAGACGCCGTGCCGAAGCCAGTGCGCGCGAAGCGGCTCGGAAAACCGCCGCGGAAGCTCAACGGCTTGAGGCTGAGAAGCCGCAAGGCGGACCGGCAGGTGGATCGAAAGATCCTCTGGCATCGCCGGAAGGTGGTCAATCCCTCAACGAATTCCTGAAAAGTCTGGAAACGACGCCTGTGGTGCCTGTACCTCAGCCTTGAGTTATTCTGGATTTGAGCCAATCCAGAACATGAAGTCTAAGTGCGGAAGACAGATTGATTGATCGGTCACGCTTGCTGTCGACTTCTGCGATCAGAGCCGCCACGGAAAGCTCCCGTGTGGCCGCAATTTCCTCAACCAGTTCGAAAAACGGGTCTTCAAGCGTATAGCTGGTTGCGTGCCCGCGAATACTGACGGAATGTTTGCGTAAACGTCCTGACGGGGTCACTTTGTCTCGTCCGGCTTATCGTTTTTTTCCAGACGGTTCTGATCCAGAAAACGTTCCGCTTTTGTCGTCTCCGCGCGAGCGAAAGCTTTTTCGGTCTTCGTACGACCGAATTGAATACGGTTCTGGTCAGCCTGCTTTTCTTTTTCAGCGCGGGCTTTCTGCTTTTTGAACTGTCTGAGATTGACGATATCGCTCATGGAACCACGCGGAAATGTTGAAGGCTCCTGAAAAATTACCGCGTTTCGGCCCGGTCTCGCAAGCTCGTAATAGGCTGGTTCTACTTCTGCGGATCTTTGGGGTTGGTGAACCACCAGATGGCCAAGGACGCCAGAATCAGAAGTATAAGCCCAACTGTCATCTGCAGAAGCGGAAAGTTGGGTTCGTCTTTTGCCACGAAGAAAGCCGCGACAATGCCGCTTACCCACAATACTGCCTGAGCAATTGCACGAATCATCGAACTCAATCCTGAACTGGTTGCCGTCAGAACAGAGTATAAAGCGCCTGTTTGCTTTTCACCATTGATCACGATCAACAGTGAAACGGAACTGTCCAATCAAACAAACGGACGAAACCAACCGGAGTTCTGGCCCATTATTCACATGAGGATGGTGTGTGCGGAATTACTTTTTCCGGAAAGCATCCAGTGAAACAACATCGGCAGAAGGTTTGGCTTCCTTGTCGGTGCCATCATCTGCATTGTTGTCTTTGGCCGCAGCGGCTTCTTTTTCGGCTGCAGTCTTGCGCGACTTCGATTTAGGCTTTTCTACCTTCTCGACCGGTGCTTCCGTGGGGAGGATTTCGATAGGGGCTACATTGCCGCCTTCGTCATTGTCGCTTTCTGGCTGTGCGATCGCGACATCGAATTCGAGTTCGAAATTGACCGAAGGGTCGTAGAAACCACGGACGGCAGAAAAAGGTACAGTCAGCTTTTCAGGAATGTCACCGAAAGACAGACCGACTTCGAACAACTGATCCGTAACGAGCATGTCCCAGAACTGATGCTGTAAAACGATTGTCATCTGTTCGGGATATTTTTCCTTCAGGCGCGAGGAAATTCGCACACCGGGCGCTCCAGTCAGGAACGTGATGAAGAAATGATGGTTGCCTGGCAAGCCGGCTTTGGCCACTTCCGCAAGAACCTTGCGAATGACGCCGCGTAGGGCTTCCTGAGCGAGAATATCGTAACGGATTAGGTCCTGTACCATGGTTTGCTTATCCCACGGATTCGGAGGTCGATGTCAAGTTCGTTCTCGCCGGAACGGATGATATATGATCTGAAAAAGCAATAGGGCGACGCCTGTGGCGGAAAGATGTGCAATTTTTGAACGCAATAGGGTGCGCTTGCCTCTATCGACTTCCGAAGGCCATCAGGAACGTGCGTACTCCGTTGACGGCGCTCTTTTCGATGATTGCATCGTCCACACCCTGACCGGTTAGCATATGGTAGTGCGTGTCGGCATTGATGAGCGCCATTAAATGGCGTGCGGCAAGGTCCGGATCGTCGACGCGCAGATGACCATCCATGGCGAGGCGCGCCAGACGGGCTGCTATGGCCGGGATGGCTTGTGCCGGGCCTTTGGTGCTGCAAATATTGGCTGCAAGCGGCAGGTTGGTCTCATTGGCCTGCATTACCTTGCGCAGAAACGCACCGGACGAATCGTATATGCAATTCCGGCTCATGCGGATCGAGAAAGCCACCAGATCGTGCTCCAGATTTTCGCCAGTCTGGGGGAAAGTGGCCAGAACTGCGAACAGGCTCGCGTTCATACGTGCAAGCGCATCCTCGACGACGGCAGCAAGCAAAGCTTCCTTATCGCGATAGTGATTATAGATGGTTTGACGTGACACGCCCGCTTCGTTGGCAATGAGGTCTATGCTCGCGCCTTGAAATCCGTCGCGATTGAAAACACGCGCAGCAGAACACAAAATGAAGTCGCGCTTCATGCACTGTCCGGGCTTTATCACCGCGGAATTCAGGCCCTTTTCGGATACAGCACGCTTCTCGGGCAGGGCGGCCATGTCGATAATGTCAGTAGGCTTCATAACTCCAACATAAGATAGCTTGACGTTTTGGACAATGGTGTCTAATTTGACATCAGTGTCAAATCTGTTTTGACGATGCGTATAGAATGCCTTTCGCTACAGAGTTTTCAAGTGTCGGCCGTAATGGAAAACAGGTCGATATCGTCAAGATGGAACGAAAACCGGTAGCGAATACAAATATTTATCTGTCCTGTACCGATTTTGCGAGCCCGATGGCGCTATCCTCCCAAGCAAAACCGGAGATCCGAAATCGGTGCGGGAACCTCACGAAACATTGATGAAAGCGCGTCCCCCATGGCTTCCAGTCTTGTGCGCAATGCCATTGTTCTTGGCCTTCTTTCCGCCATTGGCCCATTTGCGATCGATATGTATCTGCCAGCTCTGCCCACCATTGCCGCCGATTTGCACGCGGAAACTGGTGCGGTGCAGATGAGCCTTCTGGCCTTTTTCATTGCTCTCGCGGTTGCGCAGCTTTTCTGCGGGCCGCTGTCCGATATGGTCGGGCGTAAACTTCCGCTCTATGGCGGTCTGGTCTTGTTCGGTATCGGCAGCATTGGCTCCGCCGTCGCGACCGATATAGATGTGCTCGTGCTTTTCCGCTTCGTTCAGGGGCTGGGTGCAGCAGCTGGTATGGTCATCCCGCGCGCTGTCGTGCGAGACCTTCACACAGGTATCGAGGCAGCGCGTCTGATGTCGCTTCTGATGCTGGTTTTCTCCATTTCGCCGATTCTGGCGCCGCTGACCGGTTCCGTCATCATCAGCTTCTTTGGCTGGCGTGGTGTTTTCTGGGCGGTTCTGGTCGCTGCCGTTATTGGTATCATCCTGGTGGCCACTGCACAGAAAGAGACGCGGACGGCAGAGGCCAGGCTTGAAAGCAATCTGGGCAGCGCCTTGCGCGGCTACGGTCGTCTGCTTAAGGATCGCTATTTCCTCGGACTGGTCTTTGTTGGCGGCTTTGGCATCGCGTCCTTCTTCGTCTATCTCGCCAACTCGTCCTTCGTGCTTATCGACCATTACGGCCTGACGCCGACGCAATATGCCATCGCGTTTTCGGCCAATGCAGTATCGTTCTTCGGCGTTTCGCAGTTGAACGGCTGGTTGGGGGCACGCTTCGGGCTTCGCCGCGTCATGCGATTCGCCGTTTCCGGATTTGCAGCGGCAATGCTCGCCATGTTCGCCGCCGCACTCATGGGGCATCAGTCGCTTTGGTTGATCGCAGGCTTCCTGTTCGTGGGCTATGGTTTCCTTGGCCTTGTCATCCCAACAACGGCGGTGCTGGCTCTGGAAGACCACGGCGAGATTGCAGGAACTGCTTCTGCGCTGATGGGTACGCTGCATTTCGTGATTGGCGGCGTTGCCATTGGTGTGACAGGCTCGTTCTTTGACGGAACGGCTGTGCCGATGGTCGGCGGAATTGCCGGTTGTGCGCTCACGGCCTTCGTGCTGACGCAGATCGTTCTTTCGCGCAAGGCAAGTGAACTTGATACGGAAGCCGCCGCTGCATAAGTAATGTGAAAGGGAAAGTGGAGGCTTCTGTTGCCAGGTGCCTCCGAACCCCGCCTTAAGGGGCTAACCCTAAGGACTTTAGAGTGGGTTTCCCGCACCGCCATTAGGCAGCGAGAGCATAACCCTGAGCTTTGTTGTCATTTGCAACTACTCAATTGACCCGATAACGGTGGTATCATGCCGAGTAAAAGAGCGATCTTTACACCCTTGTCGATCCTGTTTCGCCCCCACCACAATACAAACCGATAGGCTGATTTGTATTCTGGTGGAGGCGCCGGGTACCGCCCCCGGGTCCAATGGGTTTATTACACCGTCCATTTATCACCATAGTCAGCTTGCGCCGACACGCCGTATATAGGCGCGGTTGATCATGATTGGAAGAGGGTGCGTAGTTTTTAACGGGTTTTGCCAATAGGCTCCCGACAACCAGCCCTTGTGTTCATTTTTCATTGACAGCCTGCATTTGCTGGTCAATCCTCGCAACATATCGGGGTCGGCAAGTAAATTCTTATATAGCCGGATTCCGTGGCTGAAACGGGGTGCTGATACCCCATTCGAAGGAGAGTGGATATATGAGTGAATATCTCGCGGATGTCCGTCGCTACGATGCCGGTGCCGATGAAGCTGTAGTCGACAAGATCGTCAAGCATCTGGGTATTGCGCTGCGCAATCGCGATTCCTCGCTCGTTTCGGCAACGGACCCGGAAGAATTGAAGCGCGTCCGCACCAATTGGGTTGCCAAGAAACTCGGCGTTGATGATGAAGCCAAGGGTGACGAAGTCGTCGCGCATGTTGCGGAAGTCATGAAGGGTGATCGCAACAAGAATCGCGTTACCTTCTATTATCTGGTCGCCAAGCAGCTCGGAAAACTCGGCGGCCTTTGATCCACAGCGATCTGGTGAATCCGAAGCCCCGGTGCCTTACACCGGGGTTTTTCTTTATAGTGGCTTAAACGAATCGGATTCTGGATCATCCCCCATGCGCACCTATCTCGATCTTCTTCAACATGTGCTGGATACCGGCACCGACCGTGGTGACCGCACGGGTACAGGTACGCGATCGGTTTTCGGATATCAGATGCGCTTCAATCTCGAAGAGGGGTTTCCGGTTCTCACGACCAAGAAACTGCATCTTCGCTCGATCATCCATGAGCTGCTCTGGTTTCTGAAAGGTGATACGAACATCGCCTATCTGAAGGAAAATGGCGTCTCGATCTGGGATGAATGGGCAGACGAGAATGGCGACTTGGGCCCGGTTTATGGTTATCAGTGGCGCTCATGGCCAGCGCCGGATGGCCGCCATATCGATCAGATCGCGAATCTTCTCAAGATGCTGCATGGAAATCCCAATTCGCGGCGCCTGATCGTATCGGCGTGGAACCCGGCGCTGGTCGATGAAATGGCTTTGCCGCCATGCCACTGTCTTTTCCAGTTCTATGTCGCCGATGGAAAACTCTCCTGCCAGCTTTATCAACGCTCTGCGGACATATTTCTGGGCGTGCCGTTCAATATCGCTTCCTATGCGTTGTTGACGATGATGATCGCGCAGGTTGCCGGTCTGAAACCGGGAGAGTTCATCCATACGCTCGGGGATGCGCATATTTACGCCAATCATTTCGATCAGGCGCGCCTGCAGCTTACCCGAATACCAAAGAAATTGCCGACAATGTGGATCAATCCGGATGTGAAGGACCTCTTTGCTTTCCGTTTTGAGGACTTCCAGCTTGAGGGCTATGAGGCCGATCCGACGATCAAAGCGCCGATTGCTGTCTGAGGCATTCCATGTCCGTACAAGAACCGATTGTTTCAATCATTGTTGCTGCCGCCGAAAACGGCGTCATTGGGCGCGACAATGATATGCCGTGGCGGCTCTCAACCGATCTCAAACGCTTCAAGGCCCTGACGCTCGGCAAGCCGGTTATCATGGGGCGGCGGACTTGGGAATCTATTGGGCGCCCCTTGCCGGGACGGCCCAATATTGTCGTGACGAGGGACAACGGATTTCAGGCTGAAGGTGCAAGTGCTATCGGTTCTCTCGAAGAGGCAATTGCGCTCGGACAAAAACTGGCCGCTGACCTGGGTGTCGAAGAGGTTTGCGTCATAGGCGGCGGGAAAATTTATGCGCAGGCTTTGCCTCTCGCGGACCATATTCACCTGACCCGCGTGCTGGCCGAGATCGATGGAGATACGCATTTTCCAGAAATCGACCTCCAAATCTGGCGCGTCGTTTCGCAGGAGGATGTGCCCGCTGGTGACAAGGATAGTCACCCAACGCGCTATTTTGTGTACGAAAAACGTGCTGTGTAAAGCATAGTTCACGAATTTTGTCGTCTTCGCGTTGAAAGCGGACCTCCCGATGCCTATAAAACGGAAACATTAGTTGATGACGGGAGTGGGCAGCTCGCTTTCCCGTCGCCTGGACGAGAGGTGAGGATGCCCTGGAGTAATCAGAATGGTGGCGGCGGCCCATGGGGTGGCGGCGGCGATAATAACAATAACAACAATAATGGCGGTCCTTGGGGACAAGGGCCAAAGGCCCCACGTGGCGGCGGCCAGAACACACCACCTGATCTCGAAGATATTCTGCGCAAAGGACAAGATCGTCTGAAGCAGGTCTTCCCCGGTGGTGGTGGCAAGGGCGGCAGCAATCGCGGCGTTCTTTTCCTTATTGGCGCGGCAGTTGTCGGCTTCTGGCTCTTCCAGTCCGTCTATACCGTGCAGCCGGACGAACTTGCCGTCGAATTGCGCTTCGGCAAGCCGAAGGAAGAAGTGTCCGAACCGGGACTGCATTTCCATTGGTGGCCGATTGAAACCTATGAAAAGGCGCAGATCGTCGAAAAGCAGATCAATATCGGTGGGCAGGGCAACCGAAGTGCGACGCAGGGCCTGATGCTGACGGGCGACCAGAACATCGTCAACGTTCAGTTCTCGGTTTTGTATCGCGTTTCCGATCCGCAAGCCTATCTGTTTAACGTCGATAATCCGGATGCGATGGTGCAGCAGGTTTCTGAAAGCGCGATCCGTGAAATCGTTGGCCGTCGACCGGCTCAGGACGTTTTCCGCGACAACCGTTCGGCAATCGCATCCAGTGTTCGCGATATTGTTCAGCAGACGCTCGATACCTACAAAACGGGTATCCAGATCAACGCCGTTTCCATCGAAGATGCAGCACCGCCGCGTGAAGTGGCTGATGCCTTCGATGAAGTGCAGCGTGCCGAACAGGACGAAGACCGTTTCGTGGAAGAATCGAACCAGTATTCGAACCAGAAGCTCGGTCAGGCTCGTGGTGAAGCAGCCCAGCTTCGCGAAGAAGCAGCCGCTTACAAGAACCGTGTCGTTCAGGACGCGGAAGGTGAGGCTCAGCGTTTCAGCTCCGTTCTGGGTGAATACCAGAAGGCGCCGGAAGTGACGCGTAACCGTCTGTTCCTCGAAACCATGGAACAGGTGCTGAAGAGCACCAAGAAAGTTATTGTCGAACCTGGAAAGGATGTCGTGCCTTATCTGCCGCTGAACGAACTCATGCGCCAGCAGCCACGCCCAGGCGTGAATGCGACCACGACGACCCCGAGCGGAGGTAACCAGTAATGGCTCAGAACAGGCTCCCAATCATTGGCGGCATTATCGCCGTCATCGCTTTCCTGATCTACTCCGCCACGTTCATCGTATCCGAGCGTCAGCAGGCTATCGTGCTTCGCTTCGGTCAGATCGTTGATGTGAAGACGGAACCGGGCATCTACTTCAAACTACCTTTTGGCTTCCTTGATGCAGATACTGTGCAGTTGATCGATGATCGCCTGCTGCGCTTCGATCTGGACGATATCCGCGTTCAGGTTTCGGGCGGCAAGTTCTATGACGTCGATGCGTTCCTCGTTTATCGCATTACCGATGCGCGCAAGTTCCGTGAAACCGTTTCGGGCAGCACGCTGCTTGCCGAGCAGCGTCTTCGCACGCGTCTTGATGCTGCATTGCGTAGCGTTTACGGCCAGCGCGGATTCGAAGCGGCACTTTCGGAAGAGCGTGGCGACATGATGCGCGAAGTGCGTGACCAGCTTCGTCCCGATGCAACGTCGCTTGGCTTGACCATCGCCGATGTGCGTATCCGTCGTACCGATCTGACGGCTGAAGTTTCGCAGCAGACCTATGACCGCATGAAGGCAGAGCGTCTTGCCGAAGCAGAGCGCCTGCGTGCCCGTGGCCGTGAAGCTGCCCAGCGCATCCGCGCTGTCGCGGATCGTCAGGTCGTCGAAACGATTGCAGAAGCACGCAAGGAATCGGAAATCCTTCGTGGTGAAGGCGATGCGCAGCGCAGTGAGATCTTCGCAGGCTCTGCAGGCAAGGACCCTGGTTTCTTCGCCTTCTACCGCTCGATGTCTGCTTATCGTGAAGCCCTTGAGACCCCGGATACAACGCTGGTTCTCTCGCCGGACTCGGAGTTCTTCAAGTTCTTCCGTGATGCTGGCGGCAAGCTGGCAACGCCTGCCCAGTAACAACCGGGTCAAACGCTCATGAGCGATTTTTTAGCCGCCGTAGGTCTTCTCTTCGTTCTCGAAGGGCTGCTCTACGGCGGCTTTCCTTCCTTGGCGAAGAAGCTTGCTCGTGAAGCGAGTGAGACGCCGGAGAACATGTTGCGCATTGCCGGGATTGCAGCGCTCGCAATCGGCGTCGGCATTGTTTGGCTTGTCAGGGGATAAGCCGCTTTCCTTCCGTTATTTATTGTCTGTAGTCTATGCGGGGCCGTAAACAGGCCGTATTTTGCAGCGATCAAGCCTTAGTACATCTATCGCTAATCAAACGACTGCAAGCAAACAGGAACGGAGCAGGGCTTCATGGCAATTGCACCAAAGGCGGGATTTGCTCGCACCCTTTTCGCAACCGTGGCATTGGGGGCGATGACCGTCGCTGGCACTCTTTCGGTAGGGACACCTCCGGCAATCGCGGCTCAGGGACCGGCTTCCGTTGCCGATCTGGCCGAAGGGCTGCTGGATGCAGTGGTGAACATCTCGACCTCACAGACCGTCAAGGAAGATGGCGAAGGTGACGGTGCGGTTCCGATGCCGCAGGTGCCGGAAGGCTCTCCATTCCAGGAATATTTTAAGGACTTCTTCGGTGACAAGGGCGGCGCGCAAGGCGACGAGTCGCGCAAGGTCCAGTCGCTGGGTTCCGGCTTCGTCATCGATGCCGAAAAGGGCTTCATCGTAACGAATAATCACGTCATCGCCGATGCGGATGAGATCGAAGTCAATTTCAACGATGGGTCCAAGCTGAAAGCGGAACTGGTCGGAAAAGACATTAAGACCGATCTGGCGATCCTCAAGGTGGATCCGTCCAAGCACAAGCTGAAGGCCGTAGAATTCGGTAATTCGGAAAAGGCGCGTATCGGCGACTGGGTCCTTGCGATTGGCAATCCCTTCGGTCTTGGTGGAACGGTGACTGCGGGCATTATTTCGGCCCGCAAGCGAGATATCAATTCCGGTCCCTATGATGACTTCATCCAGACCGATGCGGCCATCAACCGTGGCAATTCCGGTGGGCCGCTGTTCGATATGGATGGCAAGGTGATCGGTATCAACACTGCAATCATCTCGCCCTCGGGCGGCTCTATCGGTATCGGCTTTGCCATCCCTGCGGAAATGGCTGTGGGTGTTATCGACCAGCTCAAGGAGTTCGGTGAAGTTCGCCGTGGCTGGCTTGGTGTACGTATCCAGCCTGTTACCGAGGATATCGCTCAGAGCCTTGGACTGAAGGAAGCCAAGGGCGCGCTGATTGCCGGGCTGATCGAAAATTCCGGCGTCGACAACAAGGCCATTGAAGCCGGAGATGTCGTGATCCGCTACGAAGGCAAGCCGGTCGACACCGCCCGCGATCTACCGCGACTGGTTGCGGAAACCCCGGTCGGCAAGGACGTCGAGATCGTCGTGGTTCGTCAGGGTGAGGAAAAGACGGTGAAGGTCAAGCTCGGACGTCTGGTCGAGGATGACAAGAGCACCGAAGCTGCGACGGAAGATCAGGCTCCGCTGCCCGAGGGCGAGGGCGGTGATGAAGGTGCGGAAACGCCGGATACGTCAAAAAAAGAACAGAAGAGTGACGCTGCCCCGAGCGTTCTTGGAATGAAGCTCAGCGAGCTGAATGACGATGTTCGCGGAGAATTTGGCATTGCCGAAGATGTAGAAGGCGTTGCTGTTCTTTACGTCGCTCCTGGTTCAGCTGCTGGCGAGAAGCGTATCGAAACCGGCGATGTTATCGTCGATATCGGGCAGGTGAACGTGAAGACGCCGGAAGACGTGAAGAAGCGCATTGATGCGCTGCGCCGCGAAGGACGCAAGAATGCACTTATGATGCTGGCTTCTCGTTCGGGGGAACTGCGTTTCGTGACTGTCCGGATCAATTGATCCTCAATTGAATGTACTGCTGAAGCGGCATTGCAGGGAAATCTGCAATGCCGTTTTGTTTTGCGGTTTGAATCACTTGGCGCCAGAACCGTACAAAGAGATTCGAGTACTTCCTTATTTGTCGTTCGAAATGGCAGAGCCTTCTGTTTCATTCGCCTCCGGTATGCTATGGACCGGCGCCATTCGGAGTAGGGTGAGTTGGAAACAGTCGATATTGTGGTCATAGGCGCTGGCGCGGCAGGCATGATGTGTGCCATCGAGGCGGCCAAACGCGGGCGTTCCGTGCTGGTCGTGGATCACGCAAAGGCAGCAGGTGAGAAAATCCGTATATCGGGCGGTGGTCGCTGCAATTTCACCAATCTTCATGCAAGTCCGAAAAATTATCTCTCACAGAACCCGCATTTTTGTATCTCTGCTATGAGCCGCTACACGCAGCGCGGCTTCATTGCGCTCGTGGAACGTCATCGTATCGCCTATCACGAGAAGACACTCGGGCAGCTCTTCTGTGATGGCTCGGCGTTGCAGATAATTGAAATGTTGCTGGGGGAAATGAAGCGCCATGGCGCGCGACTAAAGCTTGGTTGCAGTGTCAGTTCGGTCGAAAAATCCGCACATGGTTTTACGCTTCAGCTAACGGATGGACCTGTTCGCTGTCGATCACTGGTCGTGGCCTGTGGCGGGAAATCTATCCCGAAGATGGGAGCTACAAGCTTCGGCTACGATATCGCGACACAATTTGGATTGCGGATTGTCGAAACACGACCGGCACTGGTGCCATTGACGTTTGAACCCAACACACTTGAGCGGCTGAAACCGCTGGCCGGTGTTGCCGTCGATGCCGTTGTCTCCTGCGGCAAAACGAAATTTGCCGAAGCGATGCTTTTTACGCATCGTGGCATTAGTGGCCCTTCGATCCTGCAGATTTCTTCCTACTGGCGTGAAGGAGATGAAATCCGCATTGCGATGCTACCGGAGACGGACATTTTCGAAGCCCTGCGTGAGCAGCGCAAACAGAACGGCAAGCAGGCATTGCAGACCGCACTGGCGCTTTATCTTCCGAGGAAACTTGCGCAAACCATAGCCGAGGAAATTGGTGCGACCGGTCATCTGGCGGATATGTCGGACAAGATGTTTCGCCGTGTTGAGGCCGCGATAAACGACTGGCGCATCAAGCCCGCCGGCTCGGAAGGCTATCGTACGGCGGAGGTTACGCTTGGAGGGGTCGATACGCGCGATCTCGACTCCAAGACCATGGAAGCCAAATCCGTTCCCGGCCTTTTTTTCATCGGCGAGGTTGTCGATGTTACCGGCTGGCTCGGCGGCTATAATTTCCAGTGGGCATGGTCTTCGGGCTGGGTGGCTGGTCAGGCTGCCTGAATGCGGTAGACGGAATGAAGCTTCAAATGCGGAGTTTTATCCGGCACGCGCGGATGGTCGAAATCGCTCGACGGATCGCGGGTCATGCCGATGCGACGCATGACGGCCGTAGACCGCTCATTATTATGGACGGCGAAGGAAACCACTTCGGTGAGGCCAAGGGTGCCGAAAGCATATTCGATCAGCGCTTTGCCCGCTTCGGTCACATAGCCTTTGCCCCAAAAGGGAGGGGCCAGCCGCCAGCCGATTTCAACGGTGCCATCCGGTAAATAAGGTTCAAGGTCAGTGCGGGCGAGACCGGCGAAACCGATGCACTGACCTTCTTCTTTTTCTTCCAGCGCATAGAAACCGAGACCCGTTTCAGAAATCATCTTCCGGAGGTGGTCGAACAGTTCATCCGATTGCGAGCGATTTCTACGAAAGGGAAAGAAACGCATGACTTCTTCATCTGAATTGATGACATGGAACAGGTCGCGGTCGTGATCTTCCCAGTTCCGGATGATGAGGCGTGGCGTTTCCAGAATGATCATTGAACGAAATCCGTCTTTCGATAGCCCTGAATATAGAGGAGGGCGGTCAGGTCGCCATGGTCAACCCGCATTCTGGCCTGCGCTGCCACAGTCGGCTTTGCGTGGAGTGCGACGCCAGTGCCTGCAAGCTGGATCATGCCGAGATCGTTCGCCCCGTCACCTACTGCGATTGCATCATCTGGTGTGAGACCAAGGCGCTCGGCGATTTCCTCGAGTTTCTCGACCTTGGCTTCCCGGCCGAGAATTGGTTCTGTGACCAGCCCGGTCAGATGCAAACCATCGTCGATCAGCCTGTTCGCACGTTCTTCGTTGAAGCCGATCATTTCGGCGATACGCTGGGTGAATGAGGTGAAACCGCCGGACACCAGCGCCGTGTAAGCGCCATGTTTACGCATGGTGCGCACGAGTTCCGGGCCGCCGGGCATCAGTGTAATGCGGGTTGAAATGACCTTGTCGATTACGTTGAGCGGCAGACCTTTCAACAAGGCGACCCGCTCGCGCAAGGCTGGTTCGAAAGCGATCTCGCCGTTCATGGCGCGCGCGGTGATTGCAGCCACATGCTCGCGCAGCCCGGCTTCCTCTGCCAGTTCATCGATGCACTCTTGCTGGATCATCGTGGAATCCATGTCGGCAATCAGAATTTTCTTGCGTCGGTGCTCCTGTTCCTGCACCACCACGTCGACCGGCGCGCCATCAAGCGAATGGCGCAGCAGGGTTTCGGCTTCGTCACTGCTGATCCCCGATGGAAGCGCAATGTCGCAGGCAATGTTGTCGGCCAGCCAGTAGAGTCCAGTTGCGTTCACTGCCGCTGAGGCTTTAATCCCAAGCGCTGATGCAAGCGAGGCCTTGGCCGGATTGGCAATCAAAGTGGCGACGAGAGAAACCTGTTGGGACATGGAGAGCAATTCCGACGATGAATGAGGGTGCGATCACGAATGCAATCCTGATAGCTGGCCCGACGGCCAGCGGCAAGTCGGCACTTGCCATTCGCATGGCTCATGAGACCGGCGGTTTCATTGTGAACACTGATTCCATGCAGGTTTACGATGTTCTTGACCTTCTGACTGCGCGGCCGAACAAAGCGGATCTGGCTGCGGCAGAACATCATCTCTATGGACACGTCGCGCCATCGATGTCCTATTCGACCGGACGATGGCTGGATGATGTAGCTGACCTGCTAACCCAACCTGCCATGAAGCACAGGACCCCGATCTTTGTTGGCGGGACGGGGCTTTATTTCAGAGCGCTTCTCGGTGGACTGTCGCAGATGCCAGAGGTGCCGGGTGATGTTCGCGCCTATTGGCGAGGACTTATGGAGACGGACGGTCCGGAACTTCTTCACCGGCTTCTCAGCGAACGTGACCCGGATATGGCCGCAACCCTTCAACCTTTCGACAGCCAGCGCATCGTTCGGGCGCTGGAAGTTTTTGAGGGCACCGGAAAGTCGCTTCTTGTGTGGCAACAGACGAAAGGGCAGGCACTGGTAAACGATGATAGCGCCCGCAAGATCGTCTTGCTGCCGGAACGGACATGGCTTTCAGAACGTATTGCCCGGCGGTTTGCCCTGATGTGGGACAATGGTGCGATTGATGAAGTCAAAGCGTTGCTGACGCTAGATGTCGACCCGGCATTGCCTGCAATGAAGGCCATCGGTGTGCGTGAAATCACGGCATTTTTGCAAGGCTCGATGTCGCGGGAAGAAGCCATTGAACGTTCGGTTATCGCCACCCGGCAATATGCAAAGCGTCAGTCGACCTGGTTTCGAAATCAGCTTGATGATAGCTGGTGCACGCACGCAAATTCCGATGATGCCTTCGCTCAATTAACGACAACGAAATAACTCGCTGGCACTCTCTGAAACAGGAGAGGTGGGCGCGGGCTATGCGGTTTCATAAATCGGAACGGGCATTTTTTATTCTGATTGTTCTGATGTTCGGTATCGGGCTGTTGCTTTATCAAGCTCGTGTCGACATCGGACAATTGCAGACATTGCCTCTTGATGCGGGCGCCTATGAACTGGTTTCGAGACTCGACCAGCTGAACCACGTCACAATCTGGGTGCTGATTGCGACAATCGCTTGCGGGTTGTTCCTGATCTATCCCCAAATTCGCACCGATGCGCTGGACCACGGCAAACTGCAGGTCATCACGCAGGATCTTTCCGAACGGTCGCAGACCCTCGAACATGCTGCGTTGACGGACAGCCTGACTGGTATGCAGAACCGGCGCTATTTCGACGAGGCGCTAAAGGAATATCTGGTCCAGTTTGACCGTATACAGCGGCCTGTCGGACTGATGATTATCGATCTCGATCACTTTAAGGCCGTGAACGATACCTACGGACATGACATTGGCGATGTCGTGCTGCAGGAGGTGGCGCGGTGTCTCAAGGACTATACACGGTATCATGATGTTGTCGCCCGGCTTGGTGGCGAGGAGTTCGCAGTCCTTGCGCCGAACATGGACGCGGAATTGATGATCAAGCTTGCTAATCGTATTCGCAAGGCCATATCGACGCTCGAAATCGATCTCGGCGATGAAAAGCTTGGCGTTACCGTCAGTATCGGTCTTGCGATATGGGATCGGCGCGAGACCTCGAAAGATCTCTATCGTCGCGCTGACAAGATGCTCTATGCCGCGAAGAATATGGGCCGTAACCGCGTCTGCGCCTAGCTTCAGGCTGATAGGATTTTCGGATTCGCTACACTATCTAGCGCTCGCGATCCTTGCGAAAGCTGCGCACCAGTTCGCCCATCTTCTCAATACTCTGTTTTGTGTCGAGACTGAGTGATGTTTGTGGCCTCGGCGAAGAAGATGAGCGATGGTAAGCTTCGTCGGTAGGCGCTTGGTCACGGCGACTGGTAGAGACTGGGCTGCCCCACAGATTATCCTCGTCTCCGAGTTGGTCCACCGGTTCCGTCTGTGAACTGTTCTCAAAAGCACGTAATTTTTCAACGATACGGTCGAGGGATATCTTTTCGTCGTTGCGCCAGCTGGAAAGAGCGCTCTCGCTTTTGCTGCGTCCGGGAAGCTGATGAGGTGGGATGGTTTCGAATGTGAGACGCATCGGTGTTGAGAACGCTTCGCCGAAGGCTATCGCTTCGCGGTTGGCGATGGATGACAGGAAGCCTGCCATGCTCTGTGCGCCGCCGCGAATGGCACCTTTGATGATTTCCTGATCACGTTCATTACCGAGCCGCATCGCAAAAATCGAATTGCACTGTGAGAGGATCGTTGGATCAAGCTCGCCGGGGCGCTGGCTTATAACTCCGAGATAGGAACCGTATTTTCGACCTTCTTTGGCAATTCGGGATATTGCCTGCCTTGTCGGCCAGAACCCGGCGTCGCGGTCGGTTGGAATATAGCGGTGGGCTTCCTCGCAGATTACCAGTGTCTGTAGGCTGCCCTCACTTGAAAGGGCGATATCGAATGCCAGTCTGCACAAGACGGAAGCAACAGCGTTGACAACCTCGGATGGTAAGCCTGCAAGCTGGAATGTGCAGATGGGTTTTCCGTTCAGCGGGATGCGAAAAATCCGGCCAATGGCCTGTCGCATTGTTTCCGAGCCGCCAGTTACAGCGAACATGAAACGGAAGCGGGGATCGGCAGAGATCGATTCAAGCCGAGCTTTGAGGCTGCGCAGATAGGGACGTTCCGCCTTGCTGTCGAGGAGACCCATACGCTCATCGATGAGGGCTATCAGGTCAAGCAGACGGTAGGCGATGGGCGTGTCGGCGCTGACGCTCTGGCGGTCGGCAAGCTGCCGTCGCAATGTTTTCGCGGCTGACAGTTCTGTGCCCTGCATTTTTTCGCGGGCTAGCTGGACCAGATCACGCAATATATCGAGTTCCATCGGGTCCGGCGCGCGCCCGCGAAAGATCACATCTGCAAATTCATCCAGCCGCAGCATCCAGAATGGCAGTTCGATATTCGTCTGATCGACCGCCACGGCCAGATCGGGAAATGCGCTCGCGAACTCATTGTGTGGATCAAGAATGAGCACACGCAGATTGGGCTTTTCGGCGACGATCCGGCGTAGCAGCAGGATGACTGCGCTCGACTTGCCGACGCCCGTTGTGCCGACGATAGCGAAATGCCGGGAGATAAGATCATCGACCGATATGTAAGCCGGAACGGTTGCGTCCTGCGTGAGTGTACCGATTGAAACGCTGCTGTGACCTGTTTGCGCATAAATGGCGGCAAGGTCGGTGGCGCGGATACGGTGAGCAATAGCGCCGGGATGGGGAAACTGCGAAATACCGCCGTTGAAAGTGGTCTGCCCGGTCGGTTGCACGCGAACTTCACCCAGAAACTCGACATGGACATGGAGCGTGTTGTCACCGCCGCGTATCCAGACATCACCGGGAACAAGCACGTTGCGGATGAGTCCCACGACGCGATTGTCGCCTGCCTGAATGGATATAAGCTGACCTACGGCCCAATAATCGTCAGATGCTGCCGAAGAGGGGCCTGATAGCGCTGAGACGATGGCACTCTCGCCATCGCATTGGATGACATAGCCTTCCGTGCGATTGCGCTGCACATATTCGCTCTGTTCTCGCGCGTTGGAACTGTCCCCAATTTCGCTCATGCTGCCCACTCCGCCCCAACTTTCAACAGGAGGTTTCGTGTCAGGATAAGAATCTTCCGTTGAAATAAAGTTATCGTTTGGGGCGGGTGAGCCTAAGAAAATATCGCGGGCGATGTATTTATGCGTTGACGACGCCAAATCCGGCTATTAGTGTCCGCCACCATGAACACGATTATTATTCTTGTGGTACGGGCGCGCATGGGCAGGATGGTGTAACCATCCGGCGAAAGCTCCCATGCGCGAAAGACAGGCTCCCTCGGGAGCCTTTTTTATTATCCAAATCAGAAATGAAATGCAGACGACGGGAAGAGAACAATGACTGCAGGTAAACGTGAGGCGGACGCAAACGCCGCAGAAACGCAGGAAGCAAGCAATCCACGCGAAATGACCGGCGCAGAAATGGTCATTCAGGCTTTGATCGATCAGGGTGTGGAGAGCATCTTCGGTTATCCCGGCGGCGCTGTGCTTCCGATCTATGACGAACTGTTCCAGCAGGACAAGGTTCAGCACGTTCTGGTCCGACACGAGCAGGGCGCAGGACACGCTGCGGAAGGCTATGCGCGTTCGACCGGCAAAGTCGGTGTGATGCTTGTTACCTCCGGTCCGGGTGCGACCAATGCAGTTACGCCGCTGCAGGATGCCCTGATGGATTCCATTCCGCTGGTTTGCATTTCTGGTCAGGTTCCGACAACGCTGATCGGCTCCGATGCGTTTCAGGAATGCGATACGATTGGTATCACGCGCCCCTGCACCAAGCACAACTGGCTGGTGAAGGACGTCAACGATCTGGCGCGCATCCTGCATGAAGCCTTTCATGTCGCTTCCACCGGTCGTCCCGGTCCCGTTGTGGTCGACATTCCGAAGGATATCCAGTTCGCCAAGGGTATTTACACGCCACCGGAAACCGCGCCGCGCACCAGCTACCGTCCGGTTCTCGACGGCAAGGCGCAGGCAATTTCGGACGCCGTTCGTCTGCTCGTCAATGCAAAGAAGCCCGTCATCTATTCTGGCGGCGGTGTGATTAATTCCGGCCCGGCAGCTTCCCGTCTGCTGCGCGAGCTGGTTGAGATCAGCAATTTCCCGATCACATCCACGCTGATGGGGCTGGGCGCCTATCCGGCCTCCGGCAAGAATTGGCTCGGCATGCTCGGTATGCATGGCACTTACGAAGCCAACATGACCATGCATGACTGCGATGTCATGCTGTGCGTCGGTGCCCGTTTCGATGACCGTATTACCGGACGTCTGAACGCATTTTCTCCGAACTCGAAGAAAATTCATATCGATATCGACCCATCCTCCATCAACAAAAGCGTTCGCGTTGATGTTCCGATCATCGGCGATGTTGCGCATGTTCTGGAAGATATTGTTCGGCAGTTCCGTGCCTCTGACAAGAAGCCGGAAAAGCAGGCAATCGGTGCCTGGTGGGAACAGATCGATCGCTGGCGTGCCCGCAATTCGCTCGCCTATGCGCCGAACAAGGACGTCATCATGCCGCAATATGCAATTCAGCGGCTTTATGAACTGACCAAGGATCGGAAGACTTACATCACCACGGAAGTTGGTCAGCACCAGATGTGGGCTGCGCAATTCTATGGCTTCGAGGAACCGAACCGCTGGCTGACCTCTGGTGGCCTCGGCACCATGGGTTACGGCCTGCCGGCAGCGCTCGGAGTACAGATCGCACACCCTGATGCACTGGTTATCGATATCGCGGGCGATGCCTCGATCCAGATGTGCATTCAGGAAATGTCGGCTGCCATCCAGCATAATGCGCCAATCAAGATATTCATCCTGAATAACCAGTATATGGGCATGGTGCGCCAGTGGCAGCAGCTCCTGCATGGCAATCGCCTGTCGCACTCCTATACCGAGGCGATGCCGGATTTCGTGAAGCTGGCTGAAGCCTATGGCGCACATGGTATCCGTTGTGACAAGCCGGGCAACCTCGATGCCGCCATTCAGGAAATGATCGACATCGACAAGCCGGTTATTTTCGATTGCCGCGTGGCAAATCTCGCCAACTGCTTCCCAATGATCCCATCGGGTAAGGCGCATAACGAAATGCTGTTGCCGGATGAAGCAACGGATGAAGCTGTCGCCAACGCCATCGATGCCAAGGGCCGCGCGCTCGTCTGATCCGGAGGAAAGAAATCATGAATGCACAGAACCTAGCTTCCGGATCGGCCTATTTCATTGCAGCCGAAACGCAAACGCCGGAAACGCATACGCTTGCGGTACTCGTTGACAACGAGCCGGGTGTCCTTGCCCGCGTGATCGGTCTTTTCTCCGGACGTGGCTACAATATTGAAAGTCTGACGGTTTCGGAAACCGAGCATGAAAAGCACTTGTCGCGCATTACGATTGTGACGCGCGGCACGCCGCACGTGCTTGACCAGATCCGCCACCAGCTGGCCCGGATTGTTCCAGTTCACCGCGTCGTCGATCTCAGCCATCGCGCCTCTGAGCTTGGCCACGACCGTCCGGTTGAACGTGAACTGGCACTGGTGAAGGTTGCCGGCAAAGGTGAGGTGAGGGCGGAAACGCTTCGTCTTGCCGACGCGTTCAAGGCCAAGGTGGTTGATGCGACGACGGATCACTTCATCCTGGAGATCACCGGGAAGACTGCCAAGATTGATCAGTTCATCTCGATCATGAAGCCACTCGGACTGGTTGAGACCTGCCGTACGGGTGTTGCAGCCATGAACCGTGGCCCGGAAGGCATGTAAAAGCTTACAACTGAAATCGATACAATATGTTTGAAAACCGGCACAATGTTTCGATTGTGCCGGTTTTTTATTGAGCTAATTTGTCCCCATAAATTGGGGCCGTCCTATGTCTGTTGAAATTTTTCTGGCGCTTCTTGTCTTCGCCTTCGTGTCGTCCGTTACGCCGGGGCCAAATAATCTCATGCTTCTGGCATCAGGCGTAAACTTTGGTTTCCGTCGAACGATCCCGCATATGCTGGGGATCGGTGTGGGCTTCTTCGTGTTGCTGCTTGCGATCGGCTTCGGGCTCGGCGCTTTGATCGAAACGGTGCCGTCATTCTATGCCGCGCTGAAATTCGCTGGTGGCGCCTATATGCTCTACCTTGCCTGGAAGATTGCTATGTCGCGTTCCATCGGAGAGGCAAAGCATCGAGATAAAGCTGAGCCAATGACTTTCTTGCAGGCAGCGGCATTTCAATGGGTCAATCCGAAAGCCTGGGTAATGGCGATCACGGGAATTGCCACCTATGCCAATCACGACAACTATTATGTCGCCGTGCTCCTGGTCAGCTCCGCCTTCGCGATTGTGAATTTGCCGAGCGTTTCGGTCTGGGCAGGGTTTGGCACATTGCTGCGCAACTGGCTTTCTGACCCTGTTCGATTGAAATGGTTCAACCTTATCATGGCCCTGCTGCTCGTTCTGAGCCTATGGCCGATGCTGAAATAGAGAATGAAGAGGCGAATTATGAACCAGCTTCCAACTTATTATGATGTTATTTCGGCCGCAAAGCAGATCGAAGGATACGCACACCATACGCCGGTGTTCACGTCGTCAACTATCGACCGCGAAACCGGCGCTCAGTTCTTTTTCAAGTGCGAGAATTTCCAGCGCATAGGTGCCTTCAAATTTCGTGGTGCTTTCAATGCTCTGTCGCGGTTTACGGATGAGCAAAAAGCGCGAGGCGTGTTGGCTTTCTCGTCCGGTAATCACGCGCAGGCGATCGCGCTTGCGGCAAAACTGCTCGGTATTGGCGCGACTATCATCATGCCTGAGGATGCGCCGCGCGCGAAACTTGATGCAACGCGAGGCTACGGCGCGAAGGTTGTGACCTATAACCGTTACGAAGAAGACCGCGATGTGCTTTCGAAGCGTCTGGCCGAAGACGGTGGGCTGACCCTCATTCCGCCATTCAATCATCCGGATATCATCGCCGGGCAGGGAACTGCGGCAAAGGAATTGATTGAGGAAACCGGTCCCCTCGATGCCCTGTTCGTCTGTCTTGGCGGTGGTGGCCTGTTGGCCGGTTCGGCGCTAGCGGCAAAAGCCTTGTCGCCGGAATGCGACGTCTACGGTGTCGAGCCGATGGCGGGAAATGATGGCCAGCAGTCGTTCCGCTCCGGCAAGATTGTGCACATCGACGTGCCGAAGACCTTGGCGGATGGCGCCCAGACACAAGCTCTTGGCGACATGACCTTTGCCATCATCCGCGAAACTGTTCGTGATATTCTGGCCGCTAGCGACGATGAACTGGTTGACGGTATGAAATTCTTCGCCAGTCGGATGAAAATGGTGGTCGAACCGACAGGCTGTCTCGCTTTTGCTGGCGCACGACAGATGGCGTCGAAGCTGCAAGGCAAGCGTGTGGGGGTGATCGTCAGTGGTGGCAATGTCGATCTTGACAGATTTGCAGCGCTGGTGAGCAAAACCGTTTGATCACGGTTTGATCTTGTTTTCGGGCGGCGAATCCTGTCTGAAAGGATCATGCAGTTTTCACCGGAACAGGATCAGGCGCTGAAGGCCGTCGGGCAGTGGCTCAAAGACGGCCGCAGCCCTATTTTCAGATTGTTCGGCTATGCGGGTACGGGCAAGACAACGCTCGCCCGCTATTTTGCCGAGCATGTGGATGGCGATGTGCAGTTTGCAGCCTTTACCGGCAAGGCGGCACAGGTTTTGCGCTCGAAAGGCGCCAGCAATGCTCGCACGCTTCATTCGCTGATCTATCGCCCGCGCGGCGAAGAAGCGATCGAAGATGAAACGACCGGCAAGACTTCCATCGCGCCGACTTTCTCTCTCAATCGCCAAAGTCCTGTCGCCAAGGCGGCGATGATCGTCGTCGACGAATGTTCCATGGTCGATGAAGCGCTGGGACGCGATCTGATGAGTTTCGGCACTCCGATCCTCGTGCTCGGCGATCCGGGGCAGTTGCCGCCGATTTCCGGCGGCGGTTTTTTCACCGAACACGACCCGGATTATCTCCTGACCGAGATTCATCGTCAGGCGCAGGACAATCCGATCATCCGTATGGCGCTTGATGTGCGGGAAGGGCGTGAACTTCCTTATGGTGACCATGGCGCTGCAAAGGTTATCGGAAAAGGCGACGTCAATCAGGAGATGGTGTTAGCCGCCGATCAGGTGCTCGTCGGTACCAACCGGACGCGCCGCCGCTATAACCAGCGCCTTCGGGAGCTAAAAGGCTTTACTGCTGATTACCCGCAGGCTGGCGACAAGCTGGTTTGCCTGCGCAACGATCCTGCCAAGGGACTTCTCAACGGATCGCTCTGGAAGGTGATGACATCGTCCAAGGAAACGGTAAAGCCCGGTATCAATCTGCTGGTTACACCTGAGGATGATGATCGCGGTGTGGCGAAGATCAAGCTGCTGAAGGCGCAGTTCGAAGACCCCGACAGTGAAATTCCGTGGCAGACCAAAAAACGCTACGACGATTTCGATTACGGTTATGCTTTAACTGTGCACAAGGCACAGGGCTCCCAATGGGATGAAGTCGTGCTCTTCGATGAAAGTTTTGCGTTTCGCGATACGCGTGAGCGGTGGCTTTATACGGCGATCACGCGGGCTGCCGAACGTTTGACCATTGTAAAATAATTACTCGTCTGTCGGTCGGGCACTCAGCCATTCCCAGGCCTCGTTTTCTTCGTCTGCTTCGAAAGCGCGAAGTTCTATCGACAGGAAAGGCTGCATGAGGGTTATGCTGGCCTGTATCCACAGGGGGCCGCCGACGATTGCATAGTGGCGAAGCTTTTTCAGGGATTTGGAGCGCATGGACAGCATGCTTTCCGAGAATGCAGCCGTCCAGTCGAAACCTTCATATCCGGTTAGGCGGATCAGGAGGTCAATTTCTTCATGTGTTTCGTAAGCTGCGTCAAGAAGCCCGTAGAGGTTCTCCAATGACGCATCGTCGAGATGTCCTTCGATTGCAAAAGCAAAAACGTCTTCCCGGTTTGTTGGAATGCGGCGAATGACGGGTATGTCCTCATTTCGCATCATAGACCTCCATCATTGATCAGATTTAAACGTCGAAGCGGGGGCAAAGGTTGCGGACAGTCTCCAAATTGATGCGAACTGGAAAAACTATGCAAACCCAGATTGTTGCAGGCAGATTTCATGGTTGGGGATTGCGGCTGCGGTGCGACGGCAAAGCACTCACATTTTTTCGTGGCAGGCGTTATAAAGCGGGATATCTATCCGGGAGTCTCCAATGCCTGCGAAATTATCGGTCAATCTCAACGCTGTTGCGATGCTGCGAAATCGGCGTGATTTGCCTTGGCCAAGCGTTACCGGTCTGGGCCGCGCTGCGCTTGCCGCAGGCGCTGCGGGATTGACAGTGCATCCGCGTCCCGATCAGCGTCACATCCGGTTTTCCGATCTGGGTGATATACGCGCTTTGATCGATGATGAGTTTCCGCAAGCGGAGTTCAATATCGAAGGTTTTCCAAGCGAAGCATTTCTCGATCTGGTGGAGAAACATCAGCCTGAGCAGGTGACGCTCGTTCCTGATGATCCAACACAGGCGACCTCGGATCATGGATGGGATTTCGTGTCGAAATCTGACTTTCTGGCTCCTATCGTGGCCCGTTTGAAAGCGGGCGGAATGCGGGTGTCATTGTTCGCCGACCCCGATCCGCTTGGATACGAACGCGCAGCTGCTATCGGTGTGGACCGTGTGGAGCTCTATACCGGCCCTTATGGTGCGACCTATGATGACCCGGCAGCCGCAATACGTGAACTGGATCGATTGGAAAAGGCTGCAAATGCCGCTACGGCGCTAGGCCTCGATATCAATGCGGGGCATGATCTTACAGTAGACAATCTGCCTGCGCTGATAAAACGTATCCCTCAGTTGAGTGAAGTTTCCATTGGACATGGATTGACCGCCGATGCACTCATGTATGGAATTCCGGTAACTGTAAGCCGCTATATTGCGGCATTGGCATAAGATGTTAGTTAATGCGCTTGGTGCATGGCTCGGGTTGAAGCTTTGCAAAAAGCGCATTTGCATTCGGGTGAGACAAGCTTTAGGCGTCCGCCACTATTCAGATGCGTTGGGGGACGCAGGATCGTATGAGGGAAGCATTGAAGCAGTTTTCCGACGTCTGCTTTCTGCGCCGAGGCAGTTCTATTGCGGTTGCATTCGGACGAATTGCTACGTTCAATCGATACCAAGCTTATGATTAAAGCTGATTTGGGAAACGGTGCGGCGACGATGCGGCAATTCGCAACTTTTTGCGAATACACTCATTATCTGAAATCGATCTCCAGTAACTCCAGCCAGAATCTTTTCAGGAAGTTGCGAGGTGCCTGCATATGAGCGGCGAGCTAAATGGCAATGACACGCCCACACAGGCCGCTATGCCTGCCGTTGGTGTTCCTGAAAGCGTCGCTTTTGCTGAAGATGCCGAACAGCACAATGAGAGCATGAAAACGCTGGTGCTTGGGGCGCTGGGCGTTGTCTACGGTGACATCGGCACCAGCCCCATCTATGCTTTTCGTGAAGCCCTTCATGCGGCGGCGAGCGATGGCATTCTCGCCCGCAGTGACATTCTGGGCGTTGTTTCTCTGATCTTCTGGGCACTGACGCTGGTTGTGACCATCAAGTATGTGCTGTTTGTTCTGCGCGCCGATAATAACGGCGAAGGCGGCATTCTTTCGTTGATGGCTCTTGTCAGAGGTGCGTTGAAAGGCCGGCCTGACCTTATCTTGGGGGTAGGCATCTGCGGTGCGGCGCTGTTCTTCGGTGACGCGGTCATTACGCCCGCAATCTCCGTTCTATCGGCGATGGAAGGTCTTGAGATTGTCGCTCCTGATCTTACTCCGTTCGTTGTTCCGATAACTGTCGTCATTCTTGTGACGCTGTTTTCGGTCCAGAAACTCGGCACTGGCAAGGTGGCCATCGTCTTCGGACCGATTATGGCATTGTGGTTTTTGGCGCTGGGTGCGTCGGGTCTCTGGCATATTTTCGATGATCCTACGGTGATGGTGGCGCTGAATCCCTATTATGCTGTACGCTTTCTGATGATCAGCCCGGGCATTGCCTTTATCACGGTTGGTGCCGTGTTCCTCGCAATGACCGGTGCCGAAGCTCTTTACGCCGATCTCGGTCATTTTGGACGCAAGCCAATCGTTCGCGCATGGCTTTGGATCGTGTTCCCATGCCTGCTGCTCAACTATTTTGGACAGGCAGCCTTCATCCTTTCACATGGCGAAGCCGCTGCATTGCCATTCTTTCAGATGATGCCAAGCTTCGCGCTATTGCCAATGGTCCTGCTGGCAACTGCAGCGACTGTTATCGCTAGCCAGGCAGTTATTACGGGCGCTTATTCGGTGGCACGTCAGGCTGTTCAGCTCAACATTCTGCCGCGCCTTGAAATCCAGCACACCTCGGAAAAGCTGCACGGCCAGATTTATATTCCGCGCGTCAATCTGCTTTTAGGGCTGGCGGTGGTTATTCTGGTGCTTGGGTTCGAGAAGTCCAGCAATCTGGCCGCTGCATATGGCATTGCAGTTACTGGCAACATGCTGGTCACGACGGTCCTTCTCTATATCGTGATGACACGCATCTGGAATTGGCGCGTGAGCCGCGCCCTGCCGATTATTGTTGGCTTCCTGATCATCGATATTATGTTCTTCGGTGCAAATATCATCAAAGTCCATGAGGGTGGTTGGGCTTCGATTGGTATTGCCGCGATACTTGTTCTCATCATGTGGACCTGGGTGCGCGGAACGCGGCATCTCTTTAACAAGACCCGCAAGGCTGAAGTTCCACTGGATCTCATCGTCCAACAAATGACCAAACGTCCGCCGACCATCGTGCCGGGCACGGCTGTATTCTTGACGGGCGATCCCAAAAGCGCTCCCACCGCGCTCATGCACAGCTTGAAGCACTATAAGGTTTTGCACGAGAATAACGTCATACTGACGGTTGTGACGGCATCGAAGCCATGGGTTTCAAGTGCCGACCGCGCGCGTGTATCCCAATATAACGAGCGCTTCATGCAGGTGACGCTTACCTTCGGCTATATGCAGCAACCGAATATTCCACGAGCGCTCGGCATCTGTCGAAAGCTTGGCTGGAAATTCGATATCATGACGACGTCGTTCTTCCTGTCGCGCCGCTCGCTCAAGGCATCGGCCCATTCCGGCTTGCCGCTCTGGCAGGACAAGCTGTTTATCCTGCTTGCCCGAACGGCATCGGACGCGACCGAATATTTCCAGATCCCCACCGGTCGTGTGGTGGAAATTGGAACGCAGGTGAATCTGTAACTCATCTGAATTGATAGTTTTAAAGAGCGCTTTTCCGGTTTCGGGGAGGCGCTTTTTTGCATTTGTTGTCGATGAAATTAATCCCGCTTTAGGCGACCGTAATTTTTGAAAACATGCTTGACCGCTGAAGAAACAGTAATTATGAATTGGGAACCGTACCGTACGGTACAAGGTGGAGGAAAAGACCCGTGACTGATACCAGCGACGAAATGCAGGCTCAAAAGCAGCAGGCTCTTTCGCCGCGTCAGAACGATGTTCTGGAGCAGGCGTTGCGCCTTCTAGTGGAGGGCGGGGACCGCGCTTTGACGACGGCAAGCATTGCACGTGCCGCCAACTGCTCGAAAGAAAGCCTCTACAAATGGTTTGGTGATCGCGATGGTCTGCTGACGGCGATGGTTCGCTGGCAGGCATCGAAGGTCCGTGTTGTGCCGCTGACCCGAGAAAAGCTGGATGCGGAATCTCTTTTCTCGAGTCTGGAACATTTCGCGCGCGACTGGCTGCTGGTGCTGTCGGGAAAAACCTCCATTGCCCTGAACCGGCTGGCGGTCAGCCATGCGGCGTCCGGCAAGTCCACATTAGGTGATATCGTGCTGGCCAACGGTCCTGTGGCCATGGCCAAGCGCCTCAAGCCCATTCTCCATATGGGGCAGGAGGCACGTTTGCTGGCCTTTGACGATATCGATGAGGCATTTCGCACGTTTTTCGGGCTTGTCGTCCGGGACATGCAAATACGGTTGCTGCTTGGCGACCATCTGGAACTGACTGACGACGTGGTCATCCGGGACGCCCGGCGCGCCACCAAGCAGTTTTTCGCCCTCTATGGGGCTTAATCACATCGGTGGACGCTAGGAAACCGAAGAACAATCTGAACGAAGGGAATAAGGAAATGCGCGTTTACTACGATCGGGATGCAGACGTTAACCTGATCAAGTCGAAGAAGGTGGTTATCGTCGGTTATGGCAGCCAGGGCCGCGCCCATGCGCTGAACCTCAAAGACTCCGGTGCCGCTAACGTGCGTGTGGCCCTTCGTGAAGGCTCTGCGACCGCGAAGAAGGCACAGGCTGACGGCTTCGAGGTGATGAATGTTGCTGACGCCGCCAAGTGGGCCGATCTCATGATGATGGCAACGCCTGACGAACTGCAGGCTGATATCTACAAGGAACACATTCACGACAATCTCCGTGATGGCGCGGCAATCGCTTTCGCTCATGGTCTCAACGTGCATTTTGGCCTCATCGAGCCAAAGAAGTCGGTTGACGTCGTCATGATCGCACCGAAGGGCCCAGGCCATACGGTGCGCGGCGAATACCAGAAGGGCGGCGGCGTTCCTTGCCTCATCGCCATTCATCAGGATGCCTCGGGCAATGCTCATGATCTGGCTCTCTCCTACGCTTCGGGCGTTGGCGGCGGTCGTTCAGGCGTCATCGAAACCACCTTCAAGGAAGAGTGCGAAACCGATCTGTTCGGCGAGCAGGCTGTTCTTTGCGGCGGCGTGGTTGAACTGATCCGCACCGGTTTTGAAGTTCTGGTCGAAGCTGGCTATGCGCCGGAAATGGCTTACTTCGAGTGCTTGCACGAAATGAAGCTGATCGTGGACCTGATCTACGAAGGCGGTATCGCCAACATGAACTACTCGATCTCGAACACTGCAGAGTGGGGCGAATACGTCACTGGTCCGCGCATCATCACTGCTGAAACCAAGGAAGAAATGAAGCGCGTTCTGAAGGACATTCAGACTGGCAAGTTCACTTCCGATTGGATGCAAGAATATCGCGCAGGTGCTGCTCGCTTCAAGGGCATCCGTCGCAACAACGATAGCCACCAGATCGAAGAAGTCGGCGAAAAGCTCCGCGGCATGATGCCATGGATCGCAGCGAACAAGCTTGTCGACAAGGCTCGCAACTAAAATCGGCGGGGTTCAGGTTCTGGCCGTCTGCAAATGACATTGGCCCCAGGACCAGAAGTCCATCTGGTTTTCGACCTCGATGAAGGTCGAAAAAAGGGGGCGCTTCTTGCGCCCCCTTCATAGTTGGCACTCTATGGCCGGGTTGATCGTCAACGTAAGGCGAACGAAAAGAACCCAAATTCTGTGCCAGATTTTTCGTTTCGTGCACTTTGAGGCCCAAAACAATTCCGAATATCTTTATTCCATAGAAGCATGGGAAAAGCTGTTCTCGCTTGCCGAAAAGTGCGCTAGAGCTTCACATCCAATAGCCAAGTTTTGAGGAGACTTAGCTATTACAAGTTCCGTAAAATGTACGGATAGTCTAATTGAGGAGATTTCCCGTGTTGGACTGGGAAAATGTATTTGCAACGCGCTCGAAACGTATGCGCGCATCGGAAATCCGCGAACTGCTGAAGCTTCTGGAACGCCCAGATATTATTTCGTTTGCGGGCGGAATTCCTGATCCGGCTCTTTTCCCGCACGAAGAATTCCAGGCAGCCTATAAGGACATTCTTACGGGTCCAGAAGCCAACGCAGCGCTGCAATATTCCGTTTCGGAAGGCTACAAGCCGCTGCGCACCTGGTTGGTCGGAGAACTTGCCAAGATTGGCATTCCCTGCACGGAAGACAATGTGTTCATCACATCGGGTTCGCAGCAGGCTCTCGATTATCTGGGCAAGCTGTTTTTGTCGCCCGCCGACACAGCACTGGTGACCGCACCGACCTATCTTGGCGCGCTGCAGGCTTTCAACGCTTACGAGCCCAATTACGATATGCTGGCGATCAACGGCAACCGCACGCCGGAATCCTATGCAGAGGCTGCCAAGAAAGCCGGCGGTCAGGTCAAGTTCGCTTATCTGTCTGCCGATTTCAGCAACCCGACAGGGGAAACCGTCGATCTTACCGGTCGTGAGAAACTGCTCGCACAGGCTGATGAGCTCGATATTCCGGTTATCGAAGATGCGGCTTATCAGTATCTTCGCTACAATGGCGATGCGATTTCGCCAATTCTGGCGTTGGACATTGCCCGCAATGGCAGTGACATCGAGAAGACCCGCACCATCTATTGCGGTTCCTTCTCCAAGACGCTGGCTCCGGGTTTGCGTGTCGGCTATGTGGTTGCGTCGAAGCCAGTCATTCGTAAGCTTGTTCTCATGAAACAGGCTGCGGACCTTCATTCGTCCACGATCAACCAGATCGCTATTCAGCGTGTTGCGAGCGGCGGCTTTGGTACTCAGGTCGCGAAGCTGCACAAGGTTTATAAGCACCGTCGCGACAAGATGCTCGAAGCGCTGGCGAAATATATGCCTGAAACCACAAGCTGGACGAAGCCTGAAGGCGGTATGTTCATCTGGGTCACGCTGCCGGAAGGCATGGATGGCGCAGCGCTACTTGCTGCATCCATCGATAGCGAGAAAGTGGCGTTTGTTCCGGGGCGGGCATTTTTTGCCGATGGTAGCGGTGCCAACACGCTGCGCCTCAGCTATTCATGCGCCAACGACGAGATGATCGATGAAGGCATCAAGCGCCTTGGTCGTTTGATACGTGCTCATACGAAATCCGCTGCCGCCTAGGTTGGTGGAAATAAAAAAAGCCGGGTTCAGACCCGGCTTTTTTCTTACTGGAATGGCGAATTGCAGCCTGTTCTGGGACCAGCCAACGGCTGGAATGTATTGTCGGATGTTCGGTAGCTGCGATAGCGGTTTGAACACCACTGGATATGATTGCTGCTGGGGCGCGCGCCCGCAGTCGGTGGCTGCATCGTGCGTCGATATTGCAGAGCATCGCCGTTCTTGTAGTTCAATACGCCATGTTCGGTGATATAAGTTCCACTTTCCCGGCAAAGCGTTGAACCGTAGCAGTTGCGAGCGCTCGGATCTGTGCGATTGGCACCTGCCTGACCGCCGATAATCAACGGTCCGCTCGGTTTCAGCGAGGGAAGATATTGGCTGTTACGCAGTTCGACGGCTGAACCCACACTTGCAATGCCTGCAACGAATAGCCCTGTCAGTATCGTCAGGCGCACAATTTTTCGCATCGTTTCAGCTCGCTTTAATCAACGTTCTCCCGATATATGGGTATACTTTATATCCAAGTCACCGCTTCGGCAGAAATTTATTGGTTTCGGAAATCATCCTCTTGCCAATCGCCCAGCAAGCAGAGAGATTGCGAAGACATGTTTACCATAGCTACTTTCAATGTCGAAAATCTGATGCGCCGGTTTGATTTTTCCGGCTTTCGCAATGAATTGCATCAGGATCGCACCCTGCAATTGTTCGAAATCAACGATGAGGCGCAGTATCGCCTTCTTGAGCAGGCGCGCGCTGTGGCGCACGCAGACGACACACGCCAGATGACGGCTCTGGCGATTGCCGAAACGCGGGCCGATATTCTCTGCCTGCAAGAGGTGGATAATCTGGCGGCGTTGAATGCGTTTGAATATGGCTATCTTTTCAAGATGATAGGCCACGGTTTCCGACATAAATATCTCATAGATGGCAATGACAGCCGCGGCATAGATGTTGCCGTTATGATGCGCGACACGACACGGGACGGGCAGCCCATCGAAGTCGACGAAGTCACCAGCTATGCTTATGTAACCTATAATGATTTTGGCCTCTACGAGCCCGTACTTGGGGAACTTGGCCTGGAACCCCATGACCGAATCTTCAAGCGGGATTGCCTGAATTTGGATATCCGCATTGCCGGGAAGCCCATATCGCTCTTCGTTACGCATCTGAAATCGATGACGGGCGCGCGCAACGGATTTGACGGACGGACAGCATCTCTGCCGGTGAGACGCGCAGAGGCGCGCGCCATGCGCCGTATCATCGAGGATAAGTTCGGACCATCCAATGTTGCAGATCGCCGCTGGCTGATTTGTGGTGATTTCAATGATTATCGTGAGCGGATCATTATCGGGGGCGATGAATGGAACGGCTATCAGTTCACGCCAATGGTTGAAGAAGAAAGTGCGTTGGACGTGCTCTTAGCCGATGGGTTTGCGGTCAATCTGGTCGAGCGCCGTCCCGTTATGGACCGCTGGACGCTTTACCATACGCGCGGGCCGCAGGAGCGTCATCTTTGCCAGCTTGATTACATCATGGCATCGCCTTCTTTTGCGAAGAAAAATGAGAAGGCGGTTCCGAATATCATTCGGCGTGGCCAGCCTTGGCGCACGATTTTTCCACCTGATCAGCAGATCGAGCGTTATCCTAGAACAGGTTGGGATCGCCCGAAAGCAAGCGATCATTGTCCGGTTGCAGTGACATTGAACATGGTTTGAGCGATGAAGCAGGTTCGGGAAAATACTGTCCACATTATTGACAGTGCCGATGTCCGGGTACTGCCCGGTCCTTTATCATATACCGTGGATAACCACGAAGCGATTGCTTCGAACTGGACACGTGAGCGGGCGGCCAACCCTACTTTGTTCGATGGCGAATTCTATCTGGCACCACACGCAGAACTGATTGGCGGCGTGTTTCAGGCTGGCTTCAAGCGCACCAGTTTTGCAACGCTGATGCACTGGCGGCATGACGTATCGCAGGAACGTCCGTGGCACATTTTCGGTGTCGGTGTGGTCGTCTCGAGCGAAGGACATTTGATCGCCGGGCGTATGAGCACACAAAATGCCGGGGCGGGAAGGGTCTATTTTCCGGCGGGCTCAGTGGATGATAATGACATTGTCGATGGAGCTGTCGATTATGACGCCAATCGGCAACGGGAGGTTCGCGAGGAAACGGGTCTTGATCTTCTTGACGCGCGTGCGGAGCGACAGATCAATCTTGTGACAGGAAACCGTAGCATCGCGCTTTTCCGCCGTTATTATTTCGATGCGCCGTCAACCGATCTGGTATCACGGATTGAACGATATCTTTCTGCGGAGGAAGAACCGGAACTATCAGAGATCATACCAGTGAAGGCAGCTCGAACGATGGGAGACGCAACACCGTCCTATGTGCGAGCATTTGCCGACTGGCATTT
Source organism: Brucella lupini (assembly GCF_002252535.1). NCBI lineage: Bacteria > Pseudomonadati > Pseudomonadota > Alphaproteobacteria > Hyphomicrobiales > Brucellaceae > Brucella > Brucella lupini. The sequence goes on along the minus strand of NZ_NNRN01000037.1, from coordinate 36,591 downwards.
CAACAATCTCTAAAGCTTGGCCAGACTTGCAGATGACAGCGGCGCGAAATTGGCTATGCTCGCAGACAATGCGAAGCATGAGACATTGGAGTGAAACCGACCTCGCAGTCGGTTTTGTGTGTAGGTCGAGGGGAGAATAAGGGATGAATGACGCCGCCGTTTCCGGCAGATTCTATGAGGTTTTCGACGTTTTCGCCGACAAGGCTCTGGCTGGAAATCCGCTGGCTGTCGTCCATGATAGCGAAGGTTTGACCGATGCGCGTATGCAGGCCATCGCACGCGAGTTCAATCTTTCCGAAACGGTTTTCATTTTTCCCCCGAACAATCCCGCACATGAAGCGGCGGTGCGTATCTTCACGCCTGATTATGAGCTTCCCTTTGCCGGGCACCCGACAGTGGGGGCTGCCGTGTCGCTGGCTCGCCGTCGTAAAACTGGTGATGAGACCGACAGGCTCGTGGCTTTGGAAGAGAAGGTCGGTATTGTTCGCTGCGGCGTGATATTGGGCGAAAATAGCGCCTTCGCCGAGTTCGATCTGCCCCGCCTGCCGGAGCGAGTTGATGTCAAGGTCGAGAAAGAAGAGGCCGCTGCTGCGATCGGTCTCGGTACACATGAGATCGGATTTGAGAACCATGTGCCTGGCGTCTGGAGCGCGGGCACACCTTATCTGCTCGTGCCGGTTCACAATCTGATTGCCGCAGCAAAAGTGTCCATTGACCCGGTCTATGTGAACGAAAGCCTCCCACACGTCGATGGCCGACCTTTGCCGATTTACGTCTATTGCCGCGAAACGATTTTGTTCGACAGCAATTTCCATGCGCGCATGTTTGTAACGGGGGCGAATGTCTATGAAGATCCGGCTACGGGCTCGGCTGCAGCCGCCTTTGCAGGCATGATTCAGAAGAACGACAAACCTGTTGACGGCAGTTCGCAGTGGTGGATCGAGCAGGGAATGGAGATGGGGCGACCTTCGCGGATTCGTCTCGAACTGGACGTTGCCAAGCAGCAGCTCACGGGAGCGAGGATTGGAGGCACGGCGGTCAAGATCGCGGAAGGGCGTTTGTTCGTCTGATAAATTAGCTCTACTTGTGTTTTGATTACAGTCAAAGCTGTAGGCCCGCCCTATGTTAGTTTGTTGGCAGATAAACAAACAGCGGAGGCGTGCCATGATGATCAGGGAAATGTCGGAATACGATATCCGGGACATGATACAGCACACCCATCTCGGGCGGCTGGCTTATGTTCTCGACAATCGTCCGTTTATCGTACCGCTTAGTTTCCGGTTCAGTGGCGGCTCGCTCTATTCTTTTACCACCGATGGGCAGAAGACCGAGGCCCTGCGCAAGAATGATGCAGTTTGTATTCTTTTCGATCATATCGAATCCCGGACAAACTGGCGCACCGTTGTGCTGAACGGTCATTATCGGGAAATCGATCGTGATGAGGAAAAAAATGCGATCGTCGCGCTTATGGCTTCGGAACCGACCTGGTGGGAACCGGCATACATAAAGACGGTCGCGAAGGACGGACACGAACGCAAACTTGAACCGATCTTCTTCCGTATCGATATCGAAAGCGCGACGGGTCACCAGACTGGCTGAAAAGGAAGAAGGCCCGATAATTTCGGGCCCTTTCGATGTGGCTTTATTTTACCACTAGAACCGGTGTGTTGCTGCGCGTCAGGACTTCGTAGGTTTGACTGCCAAGAAGCATACCTTTCAGTCCGCGACGACCATGAGAGGCCATGACGATAAGATCGTTGCGCAGTTCTTTAGAAGTTTCAATGATCGATGTCGCCGGATGTGGGGCAACCACATGCAGCGTATGAACTTCGACTTCCGTTTCAGCCGCCAGTTCGCGGGCACGAGCGAGGGATTTATCGGCATATTCATTCCATTCCTGCTCGAAGCGCTCGATGAAGGCAGGGCTATCAGTCCAGCCGCCAGGAAGCCCCGAAACGGAATAGGGAGCGGTCACAGTCAGTACCGTCGCCTTCGCGCGGACTGTTCGTGCCAGTTTAAATGCGTGGACGAGCCCGCGCTCTGCAAATTCTGACCCATCGGTGGTTACGAGAATATTCTTGTACATGCTGCCCTCGCTGTTGCTTTTCCATCTTTAAGCTACAGCATCGGGCCAAAAATCGGGATCGATTTTTTGGAAAGCACGATGCGTAATTTCAGTAAATTAGAGCGACCTTTGTGCGTCCAAATGGACGCACGGCGCTCTGATGCGTTAAAGAACCATTTCAAACCCTTGCCTGACGAGTTGTTTAGACGGAACGATTTCATGCCCCTCGACTGCGATGCATTTCATGCCAGCTGGATAGCGACAGTTCTCAATCTCGACTGGCCGTCACGCAGTTCGTCCCGTATCGAGGACGATGCTGAACGCATAAAGCGTCAGAAAGAAGAGCTGCTCAGACTTTTCGATGAAGCATCTGAGCATGGTATCAATGCTGTCATCTTTCAGGTTTCGCCGACTGCCGATGCATTTTATCAGTCATCCTATTTGCCGTGGTCGTCCTATCTGACTGGAACTCTCGGTAAAGATCCCGGCTTTGATCCGCTGAAATTTGCAATTCAGGAAGCGCATAAGCGCGGCATAGAACTGCATGCATGGCTTAATCCCTACCGTGTTTCGATGGATACGAAGCCGTCTACCCGCAAGGAATTGCGGAATTCGTCAAACGAGTCGCCAGTCAGTGTTTTCAAGTCCCACCCCGACTGGGTCGGTGTTTCAGCCGACCGTTACGTCCTTGATCCTGGCATTCCGGCTGTCCGTGAATGGGTGACGAATGTGACGGCAGAGGTCGTCCAGAAATACGATATCGATGGGATTCAGTTCGATGACTACTTCTACTACGAGACAGCATCGTCGAAACTTGACGACGACAAATCATATGCACGGTTTGGGACACGGTTCTCGAGCAAATACGAATGGCGTCGCTACAATACCCATACGTTGGTGCGAGAGATTTCAGACAAGATAAAAGCCATCAAACCAAATGTTCGCTTCGGCATCAGTCCGAGTGGCGTTTGGCGCAACGCTGCGGACGATCCGCGTGGTTCTGCAACTCGCGCCGGGAAAACGAACTATGACGGAGATTTTGCTGACACCCGGCGCTGGGTGAAAGAAGGCATGATCGACTATATCGCGCCGCAGATTTACTGGTCCTTTGGCCGCAAAGATGTGTCTTACGGGACGATTGCGAAATGGTGGGCCGATACCGTTCGCGGCACGAAGACCGATCTTTATATTGGTTTGGCACTCTATCGGGCCGGTTCTGGAACCACACTTGAACCCAGTTGGCAGGCGGGCGAGGGCGTGACCGAAATCAAGCGCCAGCTAGAATTCAATGAATCTTTGCCGGAGGTGAAAGGGAGCATTCTCTTTCGTCAGGGTTTCCTCTCCGACCCGAAGCTGAAAGGTGTGTCGAACTATCTGAAAAAGACGTGGGGCAAGTGCAGGCCACGGAAAAACTAACGGCAAAAAAACGACGACGATTTGCGGAATTGTTGTTTGTTTGATTGAAATCAAAGAGCTTCGTTTGAGCGGGTGCTAACCAACAATCGTTGCCGGTTTCCACCAGAGTCGGTGACCCGGGGTGCCGAGGCCCTACTCGAATGGCACCCCGGCTAAATCAATCTGTCGAGCGCATGAGCGCGATCTTTCTGTAACGTCGTCTGTCGACAGCCAGCGGGTGCTGTCGACGTTACTCCCCTCTGTTTCATAAAATCAGCACCCGCGTCTCTAGCAACATTGTTCTGTATTTTAGCGGTTCTTGATCCTAATCAAGGCGGGCAGCCTTTACTCCGATTAGAGCAGGTTTAACCGGGAGTTTACGATTCTGGATCGCTTCCCCCAATTCACCGGTTGCTAAATGAAAAGGTAGTTCCATATCCTCCCGAGAAGGTTCTGGCAGACGCCGGAGGCGGGGCGGTGGGGACAATCAAAACCCTTGCAGGCAGCGACCGCTTGCCGGTGCTTCATTTGAAGACGGTATTGTGACGACGATGGCAATGAGGGTGTTTCATTATGGCTTTCAACCGTAAGCAATGGATACTGGCTGGAGCGATTATCGTCCTTGCCGCAGGCGGGTACTATGCCTGGAAAGCGCTGAACGGCGATGGGTTGCCGGACGGTATCGCCAAGGGCAATGGACGCATCGAGGCGGTTGAGATCGATATTTCGACGAAGAGCCCGGGTCGCATTCGCGAAATCCTCGCAGATGAAGGGGATTTCGTTCAGGCAGATGATATTCTCGCACGTATGGATACGGATCAGCTGGAAAGCCAGCGCAAGCAGGCTGAGGCGCAATTGCGCCGTGCTGAGATCGGTATCGAGACAGCGCGCAGTCTTGTCACGCAGCGCGAAGCCGAACACACGGCTGCAGAAGCGACGGTGGCACAGCGCGAAGCGCAACTGGATGCCGCCCAGCGCCGTCTGGCCCGCTCCCAGCAATTGACGCAATCGCGCACGGTTTCCCAGCAAGTCCTGGACGATGACCGTGCAACTGCGCAGGGTGCGGAGGCGGCTGTCGGTGCAGCCAAGGCGCAACTTGCGGCCACTGAGGCCGCCATTGGGGCTGCCAAGGCACAGGTCGTGGATGCCGAAGCATCGGTTGAAGCCGCCAAGGCGGCAATCGCGAGCATTGAGGCCGATATCAACGACGCCACTTTGAGAGCGCCGAAGCCGGGACGTGTTCAATACCGCGTTGCCCAACCGGGTGAAGTGCTTTCCGCAGGTGGGAGGGTGCTCAATCTTGTAGACGTCAGCGACGTTTACATGACTTTCTTCCTGCCGACGGGGCAGGCCGGGCGGGTGGCCATGGGGGCCGACGCCCGGATTGTTCTCGATGCCGCGCCGCAATATGTCATTCCTGCAAAGATCAGCTTTGTGGCCGATGTGGCCCAATTTACGCCGAAGACCGTAGAAACGGAGGAAGAGCGCCAGAAGCTGATGTTCCGCGTGAAGGCAAAAATCCCGCAAGAACTGCTTCAAAAATATATCCAACAGGTGAAAACCGGATTGCCGGGCATGGCCTATGTCAAGCTTGACCCCAATGCCGAATGGCCGAAGAATCTCGCGGAAACCGTGAAATGAATGGTTCTACTGTCAAAGCTGGCGCCAATGACGACAGCTTTGTCGTCCGGGCGCAAGGCGTAGGGCTGTCCTATGGGAAGACGCGCGCTCTGCGCGACGTCAACGTTGATATTCCCGTCGGCTGCATGGTCGGTCTGATCGGACCTGACGGGGTCGGGAAATCAAGCCTGTTATCGTTGGTCGCCGGAGCGCGAACGATGCAACAGGGATGCATCGAGGTTCTCGGCGGTGATATTTCGGACAAGCGTCATCTCCAGTCTGCCTATCCCCGTATCGCCTATATGCCGCAGGGACTTGGGAAGAACCTCTATCCCACGCTTTCGGTGTTCGAGAATATCGACTTTTTCGGACGGCTGTTCGGGCATAATCGAAAAGAACGTGAGCGTCGTATCGCCGATCTTCTGGCGCGCACGGGTATGTCGGCTTTCGCCGATCGTCCGGCTGGCAAACTATCGGGCGGCATGAAGCAGAAGACCAGCCTCTGCTGTTCGCTCATCCATGATCCCGATCTACTCATACTCGATGAGCCGACGACCGGTGTCGACCCCCTATCCCGGCGCCAGTTCTGGGAGCTGATTGATGATATCCGCAAGGATCGCCCCGGAATGAGCGTCATTGTCGCGACCGCTTATATGGAAGAGGCCGAGCGTTTCGACTGGCTGGTCGCGATGAATGATGGACAGATTCTGGCGACGGGTACACCGCAGGAATTGCTGCAGCGCACCAACACTCCAAATCTCGATGCGGCCTTCATTGCGCTCCTGCCGGAGGAATTGCGGAAAGGCCATCAGGACATAGAAATTCCGCACCGGGATTTCGGTGCCGATGCTGAAATCGCCATTGAGGCAGAACACGTCACCGTTCGTTTTGGCAGCTTCACTGCGGTGAATAATGTAAGTTTTCGAATTCCGCGCGGTGAAATCTTCGGTTTTTTGGGTTCCAACGGTTGCGGCAAGACCACGACCATGAAGGTTCTGACCGGACTGTTGCCTGCCAGCGACGGAACGGCGCGACTGTTCGGGCGAGAGGTCGATCCCAAGGATATCGATATACGCCGCCATGTCGGATATATGTCGCAAGCATTTTCGCTTTATTCGGAGTTGACCGTTCGTCAGAATCTGGAACTCCACGCCAAATTGTTCGATATGGCGCCGGATCTGACCGAACGCCGTATCAAGGAATTGACCGAACGCTTTGATCTCATTGAGGTCATGGATTCCTTACCCGATGCCTTGCCGCTCGGCATCCGCCAGCGCCTGTCACTGGCTGTGGCTTTGATCCATTCACCTGATATTCTCATTCTCGATGAGCCGACATCGGGTGTGGACCCGGTCGCTCGTGATGCTTTCTGGCAAATCCTCGCTGATTTGTCGCGCAAGGACAATGTGACGATTTTCGTCTCCACCCATTTCATGAACGAAGCGGAGCTTTGTGACCGGATTTCACTGATGCATGCGGGCAAGGTGCTGATCAGCGATACGCCGAAGGCGATTACCAAGAGTCGCAATGCTGAAACTCTGGAGGAAGCCTTCGTCGCATATCTGCAGGACGCTATTGGCGAGACAGAACAGTCAGCGCCATTGCCGGTAGCCAATTCAGATCAAATGGGAGAGGTAGGCGAAACACACCCAAAGAAGACTCCAGGCTGGTTGCCAGACCTGCGGCGAATGCTGGCTTACACACGACGTGAGGCTTTGGAACTGAAGCGTGATCCGATCCGCGCAACGCTGGCTATTCTGGGTAGCGTTATCCTGATGTTCGTTATTGGTTACGGTATTAACCTGGATGTCGAGGATCTGAAGTTCGCCGTGCTTGATCGTGACGATACGACGATCAGCCGCGATTACACGCAGCAGATTGCAGGCTCGCGATATTTTTCTGAACAGGCTCCCATAACCGATTATGATGATCTGGACCGGCGAATGCGCGATGGAGAGATCAGTCTGGCTATCGAGATACCGCCGAATTTCGGCGCAAATGTCATGCGCGGCCGCCCGGTGGAAGTTGCTGCCTGGATTGACGGTGCGATGCCCACTCGTGCCGAGACGATCAAAGGCTATGTTCAAGGCATGCACGCCAACTGGCTGACGCAAAAAGCCCGCGAGCTTTATGGCAATGCGGCGAATGTTGGCAGTTTCAACCTGGAGATACGCTACCGTTATAATCCAGATGTGCAAAGCCTCGTAGCGATGGTGCCGGCAGTGATTCCGCTACTGCTTCTCATGATCCCTTCGATGCTGGCAGTGTTGAGCGTGGTTCGGGAAAAGGAACTGGGGTCGATCATCAATTTTTACGTGACGCCGGTGACGAAATTCGAGTTTTTGTTCGGCAAGCAGTTGCCCTATATCGGGCTGGCATTTTTGAATTTCCTGATGCTGACAGCCTTTGCGGTGTTTATTTTCCGGGTGCCGTTCACAGGGAGTTTTCCGACTTATGCGCTGGCGGCGCTGCTCTATGTCACAATTGCGACCGGCATGGGGTTGGTGCTGTCCACCTTCATGAACAGCCAGATTGCAGCGATCTTCGGAACGGCACTTCTGACACTCATTCCGGCTGTGCAATATTCCGGTATCATTGACCCCGTATCGTCGCTGCAAGGTGCGGGCGCGTTCATCGGTAAAATCTATCCCGCGACTTATTTTGTGACCATTTCTCGCGGGGTTTTCTCCAAGGCACTGGGTTTTGTCGATCTGGCAGGTTCGTTTTTGCCGTTGTTAATCGCGGTGCCGGTTCTCATGGCGCTCGCTATCGTTCTTCTCAAGAAACAGGCGAGCTAAGATGCGGATATCTAACATATTCCAGCTTGGAGTGAAGGAACTGCGTGGTTTGGCGCGCGATCCGATGCTGCTGATCCTGATTGTCTATGCCTTTACGCTTGCGATCTATACGGCATCGAAAGCAATGCCCGAAACCCTCAACAATGCGGCGATAGCGATTGTCGACGAAGATCAGTCGCCGGTTTCGAGCCGGATCACGACGGCATTTTATCCGCCATATTTCGTGCCTCCGAAGCTGATTTCATCCTATGAAATGGATGCCCGGATGGATGAGGGGCTTGATACTTTCGCACTGAACATACCGCCGAATTTCCAGCGTGATCTTCTGGCGGGTCGTTCGCCGACAATTCAGCTCAATGTCGATGCAACCCGAATGAGCCAGGCCTTTACCGGTGGCGGCTATGTGCAGTCGATTGTGTCGAGCGAGGTAAGCGAATTCCTCAATCGCTATCGCGGTAGCGCACAAACGCCGGTTGAACTCAATCTCAGAGCGAGATTCAATCAGGATTTGAACAAGGGCTGGTTTGGTGCGATCAACAATGTGATTTCATCGGTTACGATGCTATCGATCATCCTGACGGGCGCGGCGCTCATTCGGGAACGCGAACACGGAACCATAGAGCATCTATTGGTAATGCCCGTGACGCCGGTTGAAATCATGGTCAGCAAGATTTGGTCCATGGGGCTTGTCGTGCTGGTTGCTTCTGCATTCGCATTGGTCTTCGTGGTACAGGGGCTGCTTGCCGTTCCTATCTATGGGTCGGTGTCGCTGTTTCTCGTTGGTGCTGCGCTCCAGCTCTTCGCAACGACCAGCCTTGGTATTTTTCTGGCTACGGCGGCCGGTTCGATGCCGCAGTTCGGAATGTTGCTCATGCTGGTGCTTTTGCCTTTGCAGGTGCTTTCGGGAGGGACAACACCTCGCGAAAGCATGCCTGAAATCATCCAGACAATCATGCTGGCAGCGCCGAATACGCATTTCGTCATATTGGCCCAATCGATCCTGTTTCGCGGAGCAGGGCTGGGTGTCGTCTGGCCGCAATTTCTGGCGCTGATCGTCATTGGCTCTGTGCTGTTCTACTTCGCGCTTCAGCGTTTCCGTGCGTTCCTGCGATAGGAAAATTCTTTAAAATCAGGAGGCTGAATCCATTCCCTGCGAATGTGATTCAGTTTTCTGTGCCGGATTGTGCTTTAGTGGAGTTGCGAATCCTTAACCATGTTGCTATCGCAATTCTCAGGAAACGGTTCCGCTGTTCAGGCGGATGAAAAGGGAACACGGTGAAGCCATCCTGGTTGATGCCGCGACTGCCCCCGCAACTGTAACCGGAGAGCTATCCTCCACAGCCGTGCAAGCGGTAAAAGCCACTGAGAGCAGTCGATGCACTCGGGAAGGCGGAGGGAAAGCGACGACCCGGAAGTCAGGAGACCTGCCGTATCCGGTCACCCATGCATGGATACGGGGTGTGTCCAGGCGCGGCTGTCCGTGGCGGTGACATTGTTGAAATGTTGCCGTCAGGGAGAAGGGCCTTCAGTGCCACTATCACTTCAACCTGCGGTGCGAGGAAAAGCCGGTATCGTTCTTCGGTTCGGCGGGTTGAGGGAAAATGCATCTTTTGAAATCATCTGTTTTATTGGTATCGGCCAGCGTTCTTGCGCTGCCGTCCACGACGCTTGCTCAAAGTCTGCCGAATAGTGCTGACAGTGTCGTCCTCGATACAATCGTGGTTACACCATTGCGCCGCGCGTCTTCGCTGCAGCGCTCGACCTCATCTGTAACGGTTATCGATTCAGCCGATATCGAACGGTCGGCTGCTCCCGATCTCCAATCGTTGCTGAAGTCCTATAGCGGTATCTCCATAAAGACGAACGGCGGGCAGGGCTCGTCGTCGGACATTTACATGCGTGGCATGTCTTCCAAGCAGACGGTTGTTCTCATCAATGGTGTGCGCACGGCGTCGGCGACAACCGGAGCAACTGCGCTTGCGAACATTCCTCTGAGTTCCATCGACCGTGTTGAAATTGCCAAGGGCTCTCATTCTGCGCAATACGGCGCCGATGCCATGGGCGGGGTGATCAATATCATCACCAAGCAAGGCGGAGCCTGCGGTGAGCGCTCGTGGTGCGGCAGTCTTTCTACCGGTGTCAGCCATCCATGGGGTGGATATGCTTCCGGGACCATACAGGGAAGAAGCAACGACGGTGTCGACTATGCCTTTAGTGCGGCCATAACCGGCACGCAAGGATATGACTTCACCACATCGGATGCCTATGGTCATGAACCAGATCGCGATGGATTCTTGCAGGGCTCGTTCAACTTTGCCCTATCGAAGGATTTCGACTGGGGTAAAATCTATGCAGACGGTCTCCTAAGCCGAGGGCGCAATCAGTATGATGCCAAGGCACCGTCACCGAACCAGGCCGATAGTACCGCATTTACGGGCAAGATCGGAACACGCATCGATCATACGGCGGATTGGTCATCCACGCTGGAATTCAGCACCGGTATCGACAACAGCCGTAACTTCCGGAAAGACGTGAGCGGTTCGGACCAGTTTGAAACCAAGCGTTATGGCGTTTTTGCCTCGACCGAGAAGAGTTTCGACACCGGCACGGTCAACCACACCGTGACCGCTGGTGTGGAAGCCTATCGCGAGGAGATCAACACCACCGTTGCTTATGATGAAACCAGCCGCGATCTGGCTGCAGTATTTGGTCAGTATTCGCTGGAGTATGAGGCGCTGCGCTTCGATGGCGGGCTGCGTTACGACCATAATGGGCAGTTCGGCGATGTCGTGACCTACAATCTCGGTACGAGTTATGAAGTTCTGCCGGACCTTGTTTTGCGATCATCCTATGCCACGGGTTTTCGGGCGCCAACATTCAACGAACTCTATTATCCGGGCTTCGCCAACCCTGATTTGCAGCCGGAAAAGTCCCGTTCGTATGAAGTTGGTTTGAACTGGCAGGCTACGGCTTCGACAAGCCTTGATATGGCGTTCTACCAGACATGGTTGCGCGATGCGATTATGAGCACAGCTCCATCCTATCTGCCTTACAATGTTGCCAGCGCGAAGGTTACGGGTTTCGAAGCCACATTGGCACATCGTTTCGATGATCGCTGGGGCGTCAAGGGATCGGTCGATCTGAAGCAGCCAATCGATGAAGATACGGACAAGGATCTTCCCTATCGTGAACGTTTCAAGGCGGCGGCTGAGGTCAACTTCACTCCTATTGAAAAGCTCGATCTGACAGCAAGATTGATCTATGGCGGTTCGCGCTATGCTGATGCTGCGAACAGCAAGAAACTTGGAGACTATGTGACCGCTGATTTCGTGGCACTTTATTCCATCGACAAGCAGTCGCAGTTGAAGTTCTCAGTCGAGAATATCTTTGACAAGGACTATCAGACCAGCTCTGGCTATATTGCACCGGGACGCACGATCAATGTCGGATTGACCCGGAATTTCTGAGGCTGAACAGAGAATGAAAAGGGCATCTGCAAAACGGATCATCAGCTTCTGCCTCACGGTAGGGCTGGCCCTTTTCGTTCGAAATACAGCCGACGCGGCGGATATGCCCCGGCGCGTCGTTTCCATAAACGTATGTACGGATCAGTTGGCATTGCTGCTGGCCGATGAGGGGCAGCTAAGGTCGGTTTCCTATCTGTCGCAAGACCCTGAATTGTCCGTCATGGCTGCGAAAGCTCGCGAGGTGCCGGTCAACCATGCGCAGGCGGAAGAAGTTTTTCTGATGAAACCTGATCTTGTGCTGGCGGGCACATTCTCGTCGAGAGCAACGGTTGGGCTGTTGCGCAGGCTGGGTATCCGTGTGGAAGAGTTCGCGCCTGCCCGCACGTTTGGCGATATAGAAGATCATCTGCGTCGCATGGGCGAGGTGCTCGGAAGACAGGCGGAAGCCAGCCGGGAAATCGACAAAATGAAAACTGCTCTGGCGGCAATCCAGCCTCCGATCCGTCGCAAGACGGTCGCGCTTTATTATGCCAACAGTTACACATCCGGCCGGGGGACGCTGGTTGATGAGGCCGTGCGTCGTGCCGGGCTTGACAATCTGGCCGACAAGGCAGGGATCAGCGGTTCTGCGCCGCTGCCGCTGGAAAAGCTGGTGCTCGAGAAGCCGGATATTCTGGTGCGCAGTTCAAGAGATCGCGCGCCTGCGCTGGCTTTCGAGAATTTCGAACATCCGGCACTGCGGGCGCTTGAAAAACAGGCGAGGGCGGTGACGATAGCGGATAATCTGACGGTTTGCGGTGGTCCATTCAGTGTGGAAGCTGTGGCAGAGCTCGCGGAGGCGGCGCGTGACTGAACGGAACCGCTTCTATCTTCTGCTCGTCGGGCTGGCCATGCTTGTGGTTTTGCTTTTCATCGTTTCACTGCTGACAGGGCCTGCTGCGATCAGTATGACTGACAGCCTCAGGGCGCTTTTCGGCGATGATAGCGAAATGATCGCACTCGTCATGCGTGAAATCCGCCTGCCGCGGGCACTGCTCGCGCTCCTCATCGGCGCTTCTCTTGGATTGTCTGGCGCTGCCTTGCAGGGCTACCTGCGCAACCCGCTCGCGGAACCCGGATTGTTGGGTGTGAGCGCATCCGCGTCATTCGGCGCTGTTATTGCTATTTATAGCGGTCTCTCGCTTCTGTTCCCGCTGGCTTTGCCGCTCCTCGCGCTTGCAGGTGCCTTTGTGTCGGTGTTTCTCGTCAAGCTTCTGGCGGGGCGCAATGCTGGTACGCTTGCGGTCATATTGGCCGGCGTCGCGGTGACCAGTCTCGCCGGTGCATTGACGGCGCTGGCGCTCAACCTGTCGCCCAACCCATTTGCCGCAATGGAAATCGTCTTCTGGATGCTCGGATCGCTGGCGGATAGATCGATGACGCATGTGGCTCTCGCCGCACCGTTCATCCTCATTGGCTGGGTGATGCTTCTGGCACTCGGGCGCTCACTCGACAGTCTGACACTGGGGGCTGATGCTGCGGCAACGATGGGCGTCAATCTGGCTCGTGTGCAGCTTTTTGCCGTGCTGGGCACAGCGGCCTGCGTGGGTGCTTCCACCGCTGTCGCCGGTGCAATCGGTTTCGTAGGACTGGTGGTTCCTCATCTTCTGCGGCCGCTTGTCGGTGCGCGTCCATCACGATTGCTGATTGCAAGTGGCTTCGGCGGGGCTGCCCTATTGTTGGCGGCAGACGTATTGGTGCGCGTCGTCATGCCGGGACGGGAACTGAAACTGGGCGTCCTGACGGCAATCATTGGCGCACCGTTCTTTCTGTGGCTTGTGTTCAAGTATCGGAGGCAACTCGTATGACATCGCTTTCGATAAAGAATCTTTCAGTGACGCTTGGCGGGAAGGCAGCACTCAGCGACGCAAGTTTCGATATTCATGGCGGTGAATTCATCGGACTGATCGGACCTAATGGTGCTGGCAAGACGACATTGTTGCGCGCCATTTTGGGACTTGTGAGGTCCAGCGGGGAAATTTCGCTCGACACAGGCGATGTGCGCCACATGAGCGCTTCGACAAAAGCACAGAACCTCGCTTATCTGCCGCAGGAGCGTGATGTCGCGTGGCCGGTATCCGTGGAGATGCTTGTTTCTTTGGGACGCTCCGCCTTGAAGCCGGTTTTTGCGAGCATGAGCGCACAGGATAAAATGCTCATCGAGACCGCAATGCAGCGTATGGATGTTACCCGATTTCGGGAACGGTCGGCGATCGAGCTTTCCGGCGGAGAACGGGCACGCGCGCTGATTGCGCGCGTTCTGGCGCAGGATACGCCCGTAATACTCGCCGATGAGCCGGTGGCTGGGCTCGACCCTTCTCATCAGCTTGGATTGATGGAAAGTTTTGCCGAACTTGCAAAAGAGGGGAGGACGGTTGTCGCCTCATTGCATGAGTTGAGCCTTGCGGCACAGCATTGCACACGCCTTATTCTGCTCGACAAGGGACATATCGTTGCGGATGGGGAACCAACGAAAGTTCTCACGCCGCAACTGCTGCACGACGTCTATGGTATTCGAGCGAAAATCATGACGGTGGATGGCGAGTTCATCGTCCATCCGACCTCACGTATTGGCTAGTGGATTGAATTTGACGTTTGATACCCGTCCGATATAAATTTCGTTTCAAACGTCAAATTCGAAAAATCCACTAGATTCATAAAGTTACTAGTGGTCTTTTTGATTCCGACATTTGCTCAGCGCTCATATCCGAGGGATACAAATGTCGGAATCAGACCACTAGACATTTTTCCACCGATGCTCGCGGGAAGAGGCGTAGATGGTTTCTACAGCCTTCTGGACTTCGTAACCCTCGCGGAAGTCGGCGTGATTGGTCTTCTGCCCCGCAATGGCCAACAGGAAGTCGCGAACTTCGATCGTCTTGAGATCGTTGAAGCCGATCTGGTGGCCGCCCGCTACGCAAAATGCGCCATAGGGTTCGTGTTCGGGGCCAGCAAAGATCTTGCGAAAGCCTTGTTGTCCTTTTTTGTCGGAAAAGAGAAACAGGTCGAGCTCATTGAAGCGTTCCTGTGAAAAGAAGAGGGAGCCTTTCGATCCGGAAATTTCGAAGTCGTGCTGCATCTTGCGACCGCTGGCGATCCAGCTCGCTTCGATTGTGCCCGTTGCCCCGTTTTCAAAACGCACGAAAGCGCGGCAGACATCGTCTGTTTCCACGGGTTTCATCTGCGAAAGGTTCAAACTATCTGGGCGTTCATTGATGATGGTGACGGCGTCTCCCATGACCGTTGTTATCGGCCCAACGAGATAGCGCGCGGCGGCAATGATGTGACTGCCGATATCGGCTAATGCTCCGCCCCCACCTGCCGGATCGAGCCGCCAGGTCCACGGAATGCGGGCATCGGCCATGAAATCTTCGGCATGAATACCGCGAAAACTGCGAATTTCACCTAGCTCTCCGCTGTCGATGATTTCCTTGGCCAGTTTTATCATAGGGTTTTTCAGATAGTTGAACCCAACGGCTGTCTGAACACCTTGCCGTTCTGCGGCGAGCGTCATTTCGAGGCACTCGGCAGCGGTGGGTGCAAGCGGCTTTTCGCAATAAACGTGTTTGCCCGCTTCAATGGCGGCGAGCGCCATCTCCTTGTGAAACCGGTTTGGCGTCGTGATGTCGATGAGATTGATATCCGGGTTGGTGATCAATTCCCGCCAATCTCCAGTGGCATTTGCAAATCCCAGTTGTTTTGCGGCTTTTGACGCCGTTTCAGAATTCACATCGGCCAATGTGTGAAGCTGCACATCGATAGGTAGGTCGAAAACGCGATTGACGTTAGCGAGCGCAAGGGCGTGCGTCTTGCCCATGAAGCCGGACCCGATCAAGCCCGCCACCACAACCTCAGCTCTATCAGCCATTGTCATTCCTCCAGAAACGATGGTCGAAGCGTTTGGTGCTGCGCAACTCCTTTGGGAAATAAGCATATTGTCGGCAGCTTATGCGATTGACATGAGCTACCAGAAATGGAATTATAATTCTACGAGAATTTGTTATGAATGTTTCATTCTATTGAAAAGATCCACGATCTGCATGTATTAACGGGTAAAACGCTTGGAGGAGCGCCGGAATACAGCAGGCGGAAGGTAAAGCGTTAACGCAAACCGGCGGGGAGTGCCGGACAAGGGAGGAGTGAACATGCAATCTCTATTGAAATCGGCAGTGGCCGGGGTGGCGTTGCTGGCTGCGTCTTTCGCAGCCCACGCGGCCGATATTAATATCGTTGTCGTCAGTCACGGTCAGGCATCGGATCCGTTCTGGTCTGTCGTCAAAAACGGCGTTGCCGAAGCGGCAAAGGATACCGGCGCGAAGGTCGATTATCGTGCGCCAGAAACCTTTGATATGGTGCAGATGGCCCAGCTTATCGATGCGGCGATCAATCAGAAGCCGCAGGGTATTGTGGTTTCCATTCCAGATGCGGATGCGCTTGGACCATCGATCCAGCGTGCTGTAGCAGCCGGTATTCCCGTCATTTCCATGAATTCCGGTTCCGATGCCTCGAAGAAGCTTGGCGCTCTGCTGCATGTCGGTCAGGATGAGTTCGATGCCGGTAAGGTAGCAGGCGAAGCATTGAAGAATGCTGGCGGCAAGAAGGGCATTTGCGTCAACCAGGAAGTGGGTAACGTCTCGCTCGATCAGCGCTGCGCAGGCTTCAAGGAGGGCTTTGGTGATGTAACGGTTCTGCCGACATCGACCGATCCTGCTGAAAACGAAGCCAAGGTTCGCGCTGCTCTGGCATCTGATGCTGCCGTCGACACAATCCTGACGCTCAATGCGACACTTGCAGGAGAACCGGCTGTGAAAGCCGCTGCCGAAAGCGGTCGCAGCGGAATCCACGTTGCGACGTTCGACATGTCGGCTGGCTTCCTGGAAGCTGTTGAAAAGGGACAGGCGGACTTCGCCATCGACCAGCAGCAGTTCCTGCAAGGCTACCTTCCGGTCTCGTTCCTCGCGCTTAATGCAAAGTACGGTTTGATGCCGGGCGGTAATGTTCCATCGGGCCCGAACCTGATCACCAAGGACAAGGCCAAGCAGGTCGTGGAACTTTCGGCCAAGGGCATCCGGTAAGCATTGTTTCGACTATCTGATATCGAACCCGCCCATGAAAATGGGCGGGAACGGGTCTCTGTGCCCAGAATGCATCAGGAGAAGATCATGAGTGAGCCACTTCCCCATGAAAAGGCCAACACAGCGGCGCTATCGAAGGATGAGCGGCTTCAGTCGGCGAGCCCAATGCAACGGCTCCTGAGCCGACCGGAATTAGGAGCGGTATCCGGCCTGATCCTAATTACGGTCTTTTTCGTTTCAGTTGCCAATCCGGCGATGTTTACTGCTGCCGGCATCATGAACTTCATGGCTCCTGCTTCGCAGCTCGGCATTCTGGCAGTCGCCGCAGCGCTTCTTATGATCGGTGGTGAATTCGACCTGTCTATTGGCTCGATGGTAGCTTTTGCAGGGCTGATCTTCGCCGCTGCCCTTGTCGTCTGGCAGGTGCCGCTCGGTGTCGCCATCATCGTCACGCTGCTGTTCGCCGCTTTCGTGGGGATGGTGAATGCGCAGATTGTTATCCGGACTGGATTGCCATCATTTATTGTGACGCTCGCATTCCTGTTCATTTTGCGTGGTCTGTCGCTGGTCGGGCTGAAATGGGCAACAGGTGGCGCTACGCAGCTGCGTGGTGTGAAGGAAGCTGTAGCGGGCAGTTATCTGGCAGGCCTGTTTTCCGGCGATGCTTTTCAGGGACTTTTCGCCTGGATGGCTGAAAACGATCTGATTGACAAATTTCCCAATGGTGAGCCTTCGGTAAAAGGCGTGCCGGTCGAGGTTCTGTGGTTCATCGCCATCGCACTTATTGCAACCTATGTGCTGGTACGCACACGCTTTGGCAACTGGATTTTCGCGGCCGGCGGTGATGCTCTGGCTGCACGCAATTCCGGTGTTCCTGTCCGTCGCGTCAAGACAACGCTATTCATGTGCACGGCAATGGCTGCGGCATTGGTGGCTATTCTTACCGTTCTGGATGCCGGTTCAACCGATGCGCGCCGTGGCTTCCAGAAGGAGTTCGAGGCGATTATCGCTGCAGTCATTGGCGGCTGTCTGCTGACCGGCGGTTATGGTTCTGCAATTGGTGCGTTCTTCGGCGCGATCATCTTCGGCATGGTTCTGATCGGGCTGACCTATACCCAGATCGATCAGGACTGGTATTTGGTCTTCCTGGGAGGAATGCTTCTGATCGCGGTGCTCTTCAACAATTTCATTCGCAAGCGTGCGACCGGCGAGCGCTGAGAGGGAGATTTGCCATGACGACACCCATCATCGAAGTTCGCAATCTCGTTAAACATTTCGGCCCCGTCATAGCGTTGAACGGCGTCTCGCTGAGTGTCGAGCCGGGGCAGGTCCATTGCCTGCTTGGCGACAATGGTGCCGGTAAATCAACGCTGATCAAGACGCTTTCTGGCGTGCACAAGCCGACCAGCGGCGACTTTCTGGTCGAAGGAAAGCCCGTCACCTTCAACAGTCCGCGCGATGCGCTCGATCATGGGATTGCGACAGTTTATCAGGATCTTGCGATGATCCCGCTAATGTCGGTCATGCGGAATTTCTTTCTGGGACGGGAACCGACCAAGGGCATCGGCCCAATACGCTGGTTCGATACGCAGCAGGCGGAAGAAGTTACGCGTGAGGAGATGCGCAAGATCGGGATCGATGTCCGTGACCCGCAGCAGGCTGTCGGAACGCTTTCCGGCGGTGAGCGGCAGTGTGTGGCGATTGCCCGCGCCGTCTACTTCGGCGCGAAAGTGCTGATCCTCGATGAACCGACCTCCGCGCTGGGGGTCCGGCAAACGGCGATGGTTCTCAAATACATCAATCTGGTGCGCTCACGCGGGCTGGGTGTGATCTTCATTACGCACAATGTCCGTCATGCTCATGCGGTCGGTGACAAATTCACAGTTCTCAATCGCGGGATAACGCTTGGAACGCGAACGAAGAACGATGTGGACATGGACGAATTGCAAAGCCTCATGGCAGGTGGGCAGGAACTCGCCGACCTGACTGCTGAACTGGGCGGTCGGGTCTGACCGGGATTTTCGGAGCGTAGAATGAACGGACAATTCAATGGCAAAGTTGCCGTCATTACCGGAAGCACGCAAGGGCTTGGCGCAGCAACTGCGAAACTGTTTGCAGAGAGAGGCGCCAAAGGTCTCGTTATATGCGGGCGTTCGGTTGAAAAAGGGCTAGCGCAAGTCGATCAGTTAGCAAATCTCGGAGCCAAAGCGGTCTTCGTGCAGGCTGATCTTGAGAAGGTGGAAGACTGCCGCAGGATCGTTTCGGAAGCCGACCGTGTTTTTGGAAGGCTTGACGTTCTCGTAAACGCTGCTGGTTTGACGGATCGGGGCACTATTCTGGATACGAGCCCGGAATTGTTCGACCGTTTGTTTGCGGTGAATACACGAGCGCCATTCTTCCTCATTCAAGAAGCGATAGAGCTGTTCCGGCGCGACAAGATCGAGGGAACGATTGTCAATATTTCTTCGATGTCGTCCATGGGCGGCCAGCCTTTCATTGCAGCCTATTGCGCTTCCAAGGGGGCGTTGGATACACTGACCCGCAACGTAGCCTATTCGGTTTTGCGCAATCGTATTCGCATCAATAGCCTGAATATTGGCTGGATGGCATCAGACGGCGAAGACCGTATCCAACGCGAGTTTCACAATGCGCCGGAGAACTGGCTGGATGAAGCGGCTAAGAGCCAGCCTTTCGGAAGGCTGATTGAACCAGTCGAAGTTGCCCGCGCGATAGCATTTCTGGCTTCGGAAGAATCCGGCTTGATGACTGGCGCCATCGTGAATTTCGATCAATCCATTTGGGGCGCTTACGGTTCATCTCCGCATCCCGATCAGCCGCTTTGAGCGTTTGATAGTATCTGTGTGTTTGAATGAACGGGATAGTAACCGGCTCAATAGCTGAAATGGCGCGGAAGGTATTTCGTTGAAATTACCAATGATTTTTGTGTTGCCTTGTTCGAGTATTGCTTGAGAAAGCCCAAAAATATTGTGAGGAACTTTTACGATCCTGCTTGCGCTTGCAATTTCAGGTAGTTAGAGCATCTGTCTGCCTGACCGATTCAGGCTGTGTGTTTTAAGCAGTTGTTTCAGCCGTATTTACGCGATGTCGAAACCTCCCTTTCGTCAGCGAATTCGTTCTGGCAATGGCTTGCACAGACACCGTTTTAATTTGCGCTGAAAGGACCAGCATCGTGGAGCAGGCAAAGAACGGAACCCGTAAGGGTGGGCGCAAGGCGCTGTGGGCGGCAGTTGCGGTAATCGCTATCGCTGCCGCCGGTTTGACCGGATACAAGATCACACTTGAGAAGACGATCACGTCGCAGCTTGAAAAGCGTGGCGGCAAAGCATCTTCCGTCGAAGCCGACTTTCTCGGACGTATTCATCTGCGCGACGTGACGTTGCCGTTGAAGGATGGCTCCAACGTCCGTATCGCTTCGGTTGACGGTCGCCCCAAGTTTCTGTTCCTGACCGGCATGTTGAATGCGTCGGGCATTGATACGGAGATCGGAAACTACAAGATTTCCATTCCAAGCGTGGCAATCGAAGACGCTAATTTCGATACAGCCATGCTGAAGGATACTTTCGGCAATAGCGGTCTGACGCTGCCGGAACGCGTTGGTCGTTTCTCGGCAAAGCGCCTGACTGCGCAGGAAATCAAGGTTGTCCAGACAGTCGCGAATAACGAACAGAACATCGTCTATAAAGACGTTGCGCTGGAAGATATCAACCTCGGTAAGGTTGCTCGTTATACGGCGGGCGGCACGATTTTCGACTTCACGATCCAAGTGCCGGGTGAAGACGGTGAAAAAGTCACGGACAAGATGACAGGCACCATGGGTGCCGCAGAGGGCAAAGACATTGATGGTGTCTTCCTCGCCCGCCTCTATACCGAAAAGGCAGGCCCGGACGATAAGGAAGCAAAGCCGGTCTATGGCCCGTTTTCGGCGAAGAACATCGTCATGAAGACGAAGGATGCGAACTTCAGCTACGATGAGATTCGCAGCAACGGTTTCACGGCTCGTATGCCCGCCGTACCGTTCACCGAAACCTTGGAGAAGCTCCAGTCTCTCGAAAATGCGGACGAACTTTCACAGGATGAGACGCGCGAGCTTATTCTTCAGTTGAGTTCCCTGTTCGACACGATCGGTAAGGGCGATGTCGAAATGCTCGGCATGAAGATCGAGCCAACTGATGCATCGAAAGGCAAGGGCGGTATCGAACGCGTCGCAGTTGCTTTCGACAATCAGAAGATGGACGCGACCATCAAAGGCTTGGCCTTCTCCGAAGGTCAGGACTACATGAAGATGGAGGAAGCTTCCTTGAAGGGCTTCTCCTGGGCGACTTCAGTCGAAGCCTTGAAGAAGTTTGCGGCGCTGAATGAGGACGAAGTTGAAAACTTCCCTTTCACGACCATGCTTCCGGAATTCGGCACGCTTCGGGTAGTGGGGATCGACGCCGATCTGCCATACGAAAAGTCTGAAGATGTGGACGCAGGCGAGGAAAATGCGGATGAAGGAGAGCAGGCTGCAACCGAAGAATCGTCGGTTCCTTCGCTGCCTGAACGCATTCAGTTTGCCATGAAGAGCTATGAAGTCGCTCTCAACAAGCCTTACAACGGTATTCCGACCGATGTGCGCGTCGCTTACGAAGACATGTCGATCAAAGTGCCGACACAGGCTGATGACGAGTTCTACCAGCAGCTTCGGAAGCTTGGTTATGATAGTCTCACCATGTCTTCAAACTTCGAAGCAAGCTGGGATGAGGCAAATCAGGATCTGATCATCAAGGACATTTCGATCAGCGGTAAGGATATGGGTTCCGTATCCATGTCTGGTTTGATGGGCGGCCTGACGAAGGAATTCTTCTCTGGCGATAAGGTGATGATGCAGGTCGCTCTGCTCGGGCTCAAGGCCAAGCAGGTAAACCTGAAGGTTGAGGAAAAGGGCATTATCGCCAACGCGATCAAAATTTATGCCGAAGAAAAAGATATGTCGGAAGACGAAGTACGCGGCACGATGTCTCTGATGGCTGCAGCCGCTCTGCAAGAGCTGGCAGCGGAGCAGCCACAGTTGCAGGATGTTGCGACGGCGTTTTCGACGTTCCTGGCTAAGCCGAATATTTTCGAGCTGACTGTCAAGTCGAAAGCCGAAAAAGGCATTGGCGCTCTCGAAATGGTAGCTGCATCGCAGGATCCGACCTTGCTGCTCGACAAGGTCGATATCGAAGCCAAGGCGGAATGATCGACTATTCCGCTGATCTGAGCGAAACGCCGGCCTTTGGCCGGCGTTTCTGTAATCAGAGCTTCACCAAAACATTACACAAGGGTCATGCCCTTGATATATAAGGGTCCTAGTAAGCCTCGGAAATAACGAGGCCAACATGACCAGAAAAAATGTCCTGCTTATCGTCGTTGATCAATGGCGAGCAGATTTTATCCCCCACCTGATGCGGGCGGAGGGGCGCGACCCCTTCCTCAAAACTCCCAATCTTGATCGCCTTTGCCGGGAAGGCTTGACCTTCCGCAACCACGTCACAACCTGTGTGCCATGTGGACCAGCAAGGGCAAGCCTGCTTACTGGCCTTTACCTGATGAACCATCGGGCAGTGCAGAACACTGTTCCGCTTGATCAGCGCCATTTGAACCTCGGCAAAGCCCTCCGCGCCATCGGCTATGATCCCGCGCTCATTGGTTACACGACGACGACGCCTGACCCGCGTTCGACGTCCCCAAGAGATCCGCGTTTCACGGTTCTTGGCGATATCATGGACGGGTTTCGCTCAGTGGGCGCATTCGAACCCAATATGGACGGATATTTCGGCTGGGTGGCGCAGAACGGTTTTGAACTGCCGGAGAACCGGGAAGATATCTGGCTGCCAGAAGGTGAGCATTCCGTTCCCGGTGCTACCGACAAACCGTCGCGTATCCCGAAGGAATTCTCGGATTCTACATTCTTCACCGAACGTGCGCTGACATATCTGAAGGGCAGGGACGGCAAGCCCTTCTTCCTGCATCTCGGTTACTACCGCCCGCACCCGCCATTCGTCGCTTCCGCGCCTTATCATGCGATGTACAAGGCCGAAGATATGCCTGCGCCGGTTCGGGCGGAAAGTCCGGATGCCGAAGCGGCACAGCATCCGCTTATGAAGCACTATATCGATCATATCAGGCGTGGTTCGTTTTTCCATGGGGCGGAAGGCTCTGGCGCAACGCTGGACGAAGGCGAGATTCGCCAGATGCGCGCCACCTATTGCGGCCTGATTACGGAAATCGACGATTGTCTGGGGCGGGTCTTCGCTTACCTTGATGAAACTGGTCAGTGGGACGACACACTAATCATCTTCACCAGCGACCATGGTGAGCAGCTCGGCGATCATCATCTGCTCGGCAAGATCGGCTACAACGACGAAAGTTTCCGTATTCCTTTGGTTATAAAGGACGCGGGGGAGAACCGGCACGCTGGCCAGATCGAAGATGGTTTTTCCGAAAGCATCGATGTTATGCCAACCATCCTCGAATGGCTGGGTGGGGAAACGCCGCGCGCTTGCGACGGGCGTTCGCTGCTGCCGTTTCTGGGTGAGGGAAAACCCGCCGACTGGCGCACAGAATTGCATTACGAATTCGACTTCCGCGACGTCTTCTACGATCAGCCGCAGAACTCGGTGCAGCTCTCCCAGGATGATTGCAGCCTCTGTGTGATCGAGGACGAAAACTACAAATACGTGCATTTTGCGGCCCTGCCGCCGCTGTTCTTCGATTTGAAGGCGGACCCGCACGAATTCAACAACCTGGCTGAAGACCCCGCTTATGCGGCTCTCGTTCGCGACTACGCCCAGAAGGCTTTGTCGTGGCGGCTGTCTCATGCCGACCGGACACTGACCCATTACAGATCCGGCCCGCAAGGGCTGACAACGCGCAACCATTGATCTCAGGAGCAACCAAATGATCAATCTGACCCGACGCGGGATGCTTGGCCTTTCAGCCGGTGCCGCCGGTTCGCTCGTCCTGCCGCGATTTGCAATCGCACAGGCTGACAATCGCCCATCGATCACCATTGCTGTGCAGAAGGTGGCAAACAGCAACACGCTCGACGTTCTTCGCGAACAGTCGAATGTCGGCGAACGCGTTTTCTTTTCCAGTATCTGGGAGGCGTTGATCGACCGCGACTGGCTGGGCGGTCTTTCGGCTGTGCCTGGTCTTGCGACCGAATGGACCCGCATCGATGACAAGACGGTCGAGCTAAAGCTCCGCCAGGGGGTGAAGTTCCACAATGGCGATGAGATGACCGCCGAAGACGTTGCCTTCACTTTTGGCAAGGAGCGCATGTTTGGCGACACGCAACCAGCCGAAGGCAAGACGATTTACGTCACGGAGAAAAATCCGCTCGGTCGTGAAAGCAAGGAACTGCCGCTTGAAGTGCCAGCGACGGCACGTCGTTCCTGGCCAGCTTTGCTGGGTGTCGAAATTGTCGACAAATACACGGTGCGCTTCAAGAACGGTACGCCAGACGTCACCATGGAAGGCCGTATCTCCCGTTACGGCAGCCAGATTATGAGCCGTCGTGGCTGGGAAGAGTCGCCTAGCTATCTCGACTGGGCGCGCAAGCCGGTTACCACCGGGCCCTACAAGGTTGTCGAGTTCAAGCCGGACAACATGCTGGTGCTCGAAGCTCACGACGAATATTGGGGTGGACGCCCACCGCTGAAGCAAATCCGTTTCATCGAGGTGCCGGAAGTTGCCTCCCGCATCAATGGTCTGCTCTCGGGCGAATATCAGTTTGCCTGCGATATTCCACCGGATCAGATCGAAGGTATCGAAAAGAATGACGCTTTCGAGGTTCAGGGCGGTACGATCCTCAACCACCGTCTAACTGTGTTCGACAAGTTCCATCCGCAGCTGGAAAATCCGTTGGTGCGTCGCGCATTTACCCATGCGATCGACCGTCAGGCGATCGTGGATTCGTTGTGGGCCGGTCGTACGGTCGTTCCGGCTGGTCTCCAGTGGGACTACTATGGCGATATGTTCGTTCAGGGCTGGAGTGTTCCGGAATATAACCCGGATCTCGCCAAGCAGCTTCTGAAGGAAGCCGGTTACAAGGGCGATGCCATCCCTTACCGCCTGCTCAACAACTACTACACGAACCAGACCCCAACCGCGCAGATCCTTGTGGAGATGTGGAACCAGGTGGGGCTGAACGTCGAAATTCAGATGCAGGAAAACTGGCAGCAGGTTCTGGAGAAGAGCCCGGGGCGTGCCGTGCGCGACTGGTCCAACTCCGCACCGTTCAACGATCCGGTTTCGTCTATCGTCAGCCAGCATGGCCCGAATGGTCAGCAGCAACAGGTTGGTGAATGGACGAATGAGGAGGCGAACAAGCTTTCCGTCATTATGGAAACGAGCACGGATCACGCCAAGCGCAAGGAAGCATTCAAACGGATGCTGGAAATCTGCGAACGTGAAGATCCAGCCTACACCGTCCTCCACCAGAACGCGACTTTCACCGCCAAGCCTAAGTCATTGAAGTGGAAGGCGGCGCCCGCTTTCGCGATGGACTTCCGCAAAAACAACTGGGCCTGATCCATTTGTAGAGGCGAGCCCGGTTCAATCGGGCTCGCTTTTCCTTTGGGGTTTCAAACCCCGCGACTGTGAATGAACCAGAAGGATTGCATGATGCCGCTGGTCGAAATTTCCAATCTCAAAGTGGCCTTTGATGGCGTGCCGGTTCTGCATGGTATCGACCTTTCGATTGAGCGAGGCGAAGCTGTCGGATTAGTCGGGGAGTCCGGCTGCGGCAAGTCTGTCACCTGGCTGGCAGCGCTCGGTCTCTTGCCGAAAAAGGCGTCGATCTCCGGTAGTGTTCTCCTTGAAGGAACAGAATTGCTGACCGCATCGCGCAGCACGCTCGAAGGTGTTCGGGGTGGCCGTATTGCGATGATCTTTCAGGATCCATCGAGTTCCCTAAATCCGGTTATTCGGGTCGGGCGCCAGATTGAGGAGGCCGTGCGGCTTCATCGCAATCTGAGAGGACCTGCAGCCCGATCAGAAGTTTTGCGATTGATGGAACTGGTGGGAATACCCGATGCGCGTCGCCGCATCGATAATTATCCGCACGAATTTTCCGGTGGCCAGAACCAGCGTTTGATGATTGCCATGGCGCTGGCGGGCAATCCCGATATCCTTATCGCGGATGAGCCCACGACAGCACTTGATGCTACGATTCAGGCTCAAATTCTTGATCTATTGGCTGCATTGCGTGCGGAAACCGGCATGGCTGTGGTCTTTATCAGCCATGATCTTGGTGCAGTGTCGCAAATTTGCGAACGTGTTTCCGTCATGTATGCCGGGCGTATCGTTGAACAGGCCCGGACCGAAGCGCTCTTTGCTGCTCCGCGCCATCCTTATACGCACGGCCTGTTCGATTCCATTCCGAACCTTGATGGCGGGCGCAATCGTCTGATCCCCATTGAGGGCACAGTTCCTGAGCCGGGCAAGCTTCCGCAAGGTTGCGCATTTTCGCCACGCTGCTTGAGCGCGAATGATCTCTGCGCGCGAAGCCTCCCCAGACTCGGTGTTCCGCAGGACGATGCCGGTGAGGGGCGCATGGTCTCGTGCTTTCATCCCTATCCGGCTACCTCGCATTTGCTGCCATCCATGAGTGACCATGTTTCAGTCCCGACGAGCACAAGGGCAATAGCACAATGACAGCCGCTCTCATCGAAGCTCGTGACCTTGTCAAAACCTACACATCGCGCAAAGGTCCGTTCGCAAAACCGGTCGCGGTGCGCGCGGTCGACGGGCTTTCCATATCGGTCGCTCCGGCAACAACACTGGGCATTGTTGGCGAGTCCGGTTCGGGTAAATCCACGACCGGGCGGCTGCTTCTCGGTCTGGAAGATCCCAGCGAGGGAGAGGTGACGTTTGAAGGTTCAGCCCTACCTCGCCAGAAGACCGCAAGCTGGCGCGCTTTGCGGGCGCGTATGCAGCTTGTCTATCAGGACCCTCTGGCAGCTCTGGACCGACGGTTGCCGATTGGCCGTCAGATTGCCGAGCCACTGGAGATTCACGGAATTGGAACCGCTGCTGAGCAGAAAGCGCGTGTTGCAGAGCTGATGCGAGCGGTCGGCCTTCGTTCCGATCAGGCTTCGCGCTATCCGCATGAGCTTTCAGGCGGGCAGCGCCAGCGTGTCGTCATTGCACGCGCCATCGCATGCAAGCCGCAACTCATTGTTTGCGACGAACCTGTATCGGCGCTGGATGCTTCCATTCAGGCGCAGGTTGTGAATCTTTTGCGCGATTTGCAGGAACGCGAAGGCATCGCCATGGTTTTCATCAGCCATGATCTGAAGGTGGTACGCAATATTTCGGATCGTGTTGCGGTCATGTATCTGGGCCGGATCGTCGAAGAGGCGTCCTCGGACGAGATTTTTGCCAAACCGCTTCACCCCTACACGCAGGCGCTGGTGTCCAGTGTCCCTGTCGCTGGAACTCCTCTCAGTGATCGCATCATCCTGCAGGGAGAGCCGCCGAACCCTGCCGCGCGACCTAATGGCTGTGCGTTTCACCCCCGCTGCCGTTTCGCGGCTCCGCGCTGCAGCAGCGAGACACCTGAACTTCTCGACATGCCAGCGGGACGCAAAGTGGCCTGCCATTTTGCAGGAAGCCTGCAGACGGACAATATTCATGCTTAGATTTTTGATGGTTCGCGGGGTTCGCGCATTTGTGACCATTCTTCTTGTGGTGACATTTGCTTTCGTCGTTTTGCGTATGTCCGGTGATCCGGCCCAGATCATCATGGGACCGGACGCGCCACCGGAAGCGATAGCTGCCTTCCGGAAAAACTGGGGGCTCGATGATCCGCTCTGGCAGCAATATTTGCGCTATTTCGGCGCTATTGCGCGCGGCGATCTTGGGATATCGATGCGCGATGGCCAATCTGCAATCGCACTGGTGACCGAGCGCATTCCCGCGACGCTTCAACTTACGATACCGGCATTGTTGATCAAACTTGGGCTTGGCATTCCGGCCGGAATTTATGCTGCGTTGCATCGCAACAGCTTCATTGACCGGGCTGTCATGGCTACTGCCGTCATCGGCTTCACTTTACCGAGTTTTGTACTTGGCTTGTTGCTCGTGCTGGTGTTCTCGGTTTCGTTGGGCTGGTTGCCCTCGGGCGGGCAGGACAGCTGGATGCATGCCATTCTACCCATAATCACCATGGGGCTCGGCGGCGCGGCCATTCTGGCGCGGTTCTCCCGCAGCGCAATGATCGAGATTCTGGGGCAGCCCTATATTCGCACGGCGAGTGCCAAAGGTGTGTCCTGGCGAAATGTTGTCTGGCGTCATGCACTGCCTAACGCGGCCATTCCGATTGTCACTATCGTCGGATTTATGGTCGGATCGCTGATTGCAGGTGCGGTGGTAGTTGAATCGCTCTTTTCCTGGCCAGGCGTGGGCAGATTGCTCGTGGTTTCGGTAGCCAATCGCGATCTTGCTATCGTGCAATGCATATTGCTTCTCGTGGCCGCGACGATGGTGATCTCCAATTTCATTGTTGATCTTCTCTATGGTTATCTCGATCCGCGTCTGCGTCAGGCGCAGGGCAAGGCGTGAGGCTGAACCGATGACGGATATGACCGCCAATACTGCCACTGTTTCCACGCAACCGAAAAAGAGCCGTAAAAGCATTCCGCTGATGGTTATCATCGGCTTTATCTGGATCGCCGCAATGATCCTGATTGCGCTGACTGCGGACTGGATAAAACCCTACAACATCACAGCCTTTGACCTGAAAAACCGCCTCGCACTGCCGGGGAACGCACAGCATTGGCTGGGTACCGATGAGCTGGGACGTGACGTGCTTTCACGCCTTATCGAATCCATTCGCATTTCGCTGCTCATCGCGTTTGGTGCGACGATCATTTCAGCGGTGTTCGGGACGACACTGGGTTTCCTCGCAGCTTATTTTCGAGGCGCGGTGGAGCAGGTTGTAGTCATGCTGGCTGATTTTCAGGCGGCGCTGCCATTCCTGATTTTGTCGCTTGCCGTGCTGGCATTTTTCGGAAGCTCGCTTCTTTTGCTGACCTGCCTGATGGGCTTCTACGGCTGGGAACGTTATGCCCGTATCGCGCGTGGGCTGGCTGTCTCAGCGAATGCACAGGGTTATGCAGCAGCGGTTACCCAGCTCGGCGCTACGCCGTCGCGAGTGTATCTCAAACACATCCTCCCGAACATTGCTTCAACGCTAATCGTCTCGATGACGCTGACATTCCCGGAGATTATTCTCCTTGAAAGCAGCCTCTCGTTTCTGGGCCTCGGTGTGCAGCCGCCGATGACCAGCCTTGGTAATATGGTTGGTTATGGTCGCGAATATCTCACTCGCGCACCGTGGATCATGCTCGCGCCGTCATTTGTGATCATGTTCACGACGCTGTCGATCAGCTTTGTGGGTGATTGGCTACGCGACAAGCTGGACCCGACCACGAGATAAGACCGGTCACCTTCCAACACTTGGACCTTGCGATTCTGAAAGCGAGTTGTTTAGTGTGAGGCGACAGAATTATTATAGGAACTGACGTCTTATGTTGAAGAACATCAATCCATTGCTGACCGGCTCGCTGCTCGAGGTTCTTGCCGATATGGGGCACGGAGACGATCTCGTGATTGTTGATGCCAATTATCCGGCGCAGTCCTCTGGTGTCCACGTGCTGGACTTTCCGGGGATCACTGCAACGGATATGGCCGAGGCTGTGTTGTCGCTGTTGCCTTTGGACGATTTTGTCGACAAGCCAGCCGCCGTCATGCAGGCGCCCAATGAAACGCCGGCGATTTTCAAGGAATTTGAATCGGTCATAGAAAAGGCTGAAGGGCGAAAGATTTCCGTCGATCCAGTTGAAAGATTTGCTTTTTATCACCGCGCTCGCGATGCGTTCGCGATCATTCGGACCGGTGAGAAGCGGCTTTATGGCAATATCATTTTCAAGAAGGGCGTCATCCGCTCTTGAACGGTGAAATTGACATCGGCGTATGAAAAACCCGGGCATTGAGCCCGGGTTTTTTTATTTCAGCTTTATTCCTGTGGCTTCTCTGCCTGATCCTTCATCGGGCCTTTGTGCTCACCACCTTTGTGGTTGCCCATGTGATGTGGACCTTTGTGGTGAGAGCCTCTGGCTTGGTGATGCATCTTCGCGGCGCGCATTTCGCTGCGATCGATTTTGCCATCCTCATTTCGATCCAGTGCAGCGAATTCCTTCTTACGCTGGTTCTCCACTTCCGCAAGCGTAACCTTGCCATCACCATTGACGTCGAGGCGACGCTCCATGCGGTCAGCTGCCCGGCTCACGATGCGCTTGAGTGCCAGTGCTTCGATTTCGGCGCGAGAAAGTACGCCGTCGCCATCGGTATCGGCGGCCTTGAGGTCATCCATGCGTGAGAATTTCTCAAGGTCGACAGGGCCACGCTTGCCCTTCATGTCCTTGTTTGGGGCAACGGCCGTCTCTGCTGCCGGTTTATCAGTATTTGCATTGCTATTTTCTTGTGCCAGTGCGGGTACAGCAAGCAAAGATGTTGCAATTACAGCGATAAATGCGGTTTTCGATTTCATGGCTATTTGACTCCATTACTCTTTACAGGGGCGCCGCTAAAAGGCGTGCGAGTAATGTCTGTCTTTTTAGATGAACCGCATATGAATATGCCAATTAATTATCGGTAATGTATTGGGGAGTGTATGAGCAAACCAGAGCTGAAGCATTCTCCAAAGCGAAAAAGCATCCGCAGGCACTGAGACACATATTCGTTCGGGCGAGAAGAATTTTTCTGATCCATCAGGATCAGTTATCAGCGGAAGCGTTTGTTTTCAGAAGAGAAAATGGTGGGTGATGTAGGGATCGAACCTACGACCCGCTGATTAAGAGTCAGCTGCTCTACCAACTGAGCTAATCACCCACTCGCTTTGCCGAGGCAGCGGCCCCGGTGAAGTGAGCGGTTCTATAACGGCCTCTTTTCCACCTGTCCAGCCTCCAACTGCAAAATTTCTGAAAAAAATAACAGCTTGCGTAAAAAGCCCGGAAATGCGGGCCTTCCGAAAATCCATATCTGCGCGTTACCGGTGTCTTTTTCAGGGTATGTGCATTCTGGTTGTGTTTTCTGGTCGCTCTTTTGAGAATCAAAAATGAGAGATTCTTGATTTGATTCATTTTTTCACGTTTTCGGCGTTGTAAGCGGAACCCTGCGGCTCCATATTCGCCGATGCTGGACTAATACGTGCGGTGGGGAGGTTTCGTTCAGGGAGTAGAGTCACGCTGCAAATGTCGCAGCCATGTCATCAATTATTGATGCTTGTCTGAGAAACTACGGCATATAAAAGACTTGATCGGTTGGTAGTGGTTCTGAAGTCACGGACACCGGCGCCGCCCCTAAAATTTGTCAGAGCAAGGCGCTTTATGCACCGGGTTGCCCTTGCCGAAGAAAACAGAAACGGCTCATATCGTTTCAAAATCCGGTTCGCGACATTTGAGGACGGAATGGAAAGTATAATAGGCGATCTCGGACAGTTTATTTCCGATCATCGGGCATGGGCTGGGCCTATCGTGGGCGTTATCGCCTTCGGCGAATCTCTCGCCATTATAGGAATGTTCATTCCAGCTACGCCGATCATGATCGCTATTGGCGGCCTCGTGGGTGCCGGAATCATCGAACCCATTCCCGTTATAATCGGTGCGATTATCGGCGCAGTGATTGGCGATATCATCTCCTATTTCCTGGGCTGGTGGCTGGGCCGCAATATTATTCACAAGTGGCCGCTCAACAAGCACCGCAGCGGTGTGGCGCGTGCACGCCTTCTCTTCCGTCGCTATGGTTTTTCTGCAGTGTTCCTTGGTCGTTTCTTCGGCCCCGTGCGCTGTACCGTGCCGATGGTTGCCGGTATGATGTCTATGGATCAGACGCGCTTCCAGACAGCCAATGTCCTCTCCGCGCTTGTATGGGCTCCGCTGATGTTCCTTCCGGGCTGGCTGGCAGGTCGTGGAGCAGGCGTTTTCGCCAGAATGGATGGCGATCACATGTTCTGGTTCGTGATCGGAATCACTATCGTCACCATCATTGCGACGGTTATCGGTGTGCGCTTTTTCAAAGCTCGTCCACGTCGGGAGCGTAAGCGCCGCGTTCAGGTCTCTCCAGCCGAATAATCGACCTCTTGTGCTACAGGCTTCGGTCTGCATAATAACAGACCATATGTTCCATGTGGCAACCGGTGTGGCTGAGGATTCAGGCCTCGCGACACCTCATATAAGGTTCATCGCGCTTTATGCCCGACGACAGTTCTGACGATTCGTCTTCTCGAAGTCCGAATTCCCCGGAGGGGGGGTCGGGCTTCCAGCGCATTGAACAATTCCCGATAGACTGCGCCCGGAAGAGACTGGACTGCACAAATGCAGCCCGGTCACAAAGCTGTTGCGACGAATTTCCCAATTTCCATTTCTGCTGATCTTTAAAGGAGCCGACACATCATGGACTGGTCCATGGACTGGATTGCCGACCCCAATGCCTGGATAGGTTTGGTGACATTGGTGGTGCTCGAGATTGTTCTCGGTATCGACAATCTCGTCTTTATTGCCATTCTGGCCGACAAACTGCCCCCACACCAACGTAATCGCGCGCGACTTATCGGCCTTACTCTGGCTCTTTTGATGCGTCTGGTGTTGCTGGCGTCGATTTCCTGGATCGTCACCCTCCGTGAGCCATTGGTTTCGCTGATGGGGATGTCTTTCTCGGGCCGAGACATCATCATGCTAATTGGTGGTCTGTTTCTCCTTGCCAAGGGCACGATGGAGCTGCATGAGCGGCTGGAGGATGATCATGGGCCTAAGAGTTCCAAGGTCGTACATGCTGTGTTCTGGCAGGTGATCGTTCAGATTGTCGTGCTTGATGCCGTGTTCTCGCTGGATAGTGTCATCACGGCTGTGGGCATGGTTCAGCATCTGCCGGTCATGATGATTGCTGTCATTATCGCCATCGGCGTGATGATGCTTGCTTCCAAGCCGCTGATGGATTTTGTCAACAAACACCCCACCGTTGTCATCCTGTGTCTTGGCTTCCTGATGATGATCGGTTTCAGTCTGGTCGTGGAGGGTTTCGGCTTCCATATTCCAAAGGGATATCTTTATGCGGCGATCGGCTTCTCGGTGTTGATCGAAGCGGCCAACCAGATGTCGCGACACAATCGCGAAAAGCTGGTCACGACCAACGATCTGCGAGAGCGCACTGCGGGTGCCGTCCTACGTCTACTCGGTGGCAGTCGCGGCGAAAGCCCGCTTTCCGACACGGTTGACGTGATTGCCCAGCAGACAGCGGCCAGTGATGTCTTCCTGCCGGAAGAAAAGGAAATGATCCGCGGCGTTCTTGATCTGGCTGATCGACCTGTGCGTTCCATCATGTCGCCGCGCAACGAGATCGAGTGGCTTGACCTCGATGAAGACGAAGCAGAACTTGATGCGGCCATTCGGGAGCTGTCACATTCTCGCGTCATCGTCGCGCGCCGTCAGGTGGACGAGTTCATCGGTGTGGCGTTGGTCCGGGACCTTTTGCTCGACATTGGTGACAAGAAGCCTGTCGACTGGGACAAGATCGTAAAGCAGCCGCTTGTCGTGCATGAAAATGCAAACGTGCTGCGCGTTATGGAGCAGTTGCGTAATTCACCTGTCCAGATCGCAGTCGTCGTCGATGAGCATGGCTCTTTCGAAGGTGTCGTGACGCCGACCGACGTTCTGGAAGCCATTGCTGGTGAGTTCCCGGATGAAGACGAAGAGGCGGCTGTCGCGCAGTCGGACGGGCAGGGTGGTTATCTTGTAGACGGCTTTACCGATATTCGCCGGTTAAGCGGCCTTCTGGAACGCGACCTTCTGGATGACGGTGACCGTTATACTACCCTTGCTGGCTATGTTCTCTGGCATCTCGGACACCTGCCTTTGGGTGGAGAAAGCTTCGTTGCCGATGGCCTGGAGTTCAAGATTGAGTCGATGAATGGTCGTCATATCGGCAAGGTACGCATTGTCCCCTCATCCGACTATGAGGTTTAACAGGAATGAATTTGCGGGTTGTTTGGTCTGGCTCGCAAATTATTTCACGCAGTTAACTCCGATAAAATAAGTGGGTTATTGACAAAAGCCGAGAAGCCTTCAAAATTAACCTATCGTTCATTGTTGCGGCGAAAACGCGATGATATTTGAGCGTAAGGCAATGAGGAGGCCAGGCATGAAGCGAACCGTTCAGCTGCTCGCTACGAAAATGAAGAATACGGTTTTGCGTGTTCCGGGCTTTCTGGAGCGGCCTTGGAGTGAGATGAAGTTGAATGCGGAAGAGATTGCAGCCCGCCGCCGTAGTCGGCTGGAGCGTGGCGAGCATAACTTTCTCTGGTGCTGGCAGCATCGCGGTTTCTGGTAAGTCCAGAGTCTAAGAAAGTTATGAAGGCAGGAGACGGAGGTCTCCTGCCTTTTTGCATTTCATTTTATGGTTTCGCTCCTGATGAGAATTATTTTCTCACGCCAGCATGAGGTTTGGGTACGGGTTCCATGAATGGTGATAAAAGTAGTTTATATATTTAAATCAATGATTTAGATTGATTTTGTCTCTTCTCTCGTTAGATTTGTTTTCCGAAAACAATCCAGTTTAGAGCGCTTTTCGCAAACAGCGTGGTGGGGATGGGTCTAATGAGAAAAATTATTCTATATGCGGCGGTAGCCCTCGGTCTCGGCTCTGCACCGGTTCAGGCACAGGAGCCGAAGGAAATACTCAATGTTTCCTATGACATTGCGCGGGAACTCTACGAACAGATCAATCAAGCCTTCATCGCTGACTGGAAGACCAAGACCGGCGAGGACCTAACCGTCAATCAATCCCATGCTGGCTCCTCCAAGCAGGCGCGTTCTATTCTGGAAGGGCTTGAGGCGGATGTGGTGACCTTCAATCAGGTGACCGACGTTCAGGTCCTCCATGACAAGGGTAATCTGATTCCCGCGGACTGGCAGAAGCGGCTTCCTAACAACTCCTCGCCTTACTATTCGCTCCCTGCATTCCTCGTTCGTGAGGGCAATCCGAAGAACATCAAGAATTGGGACGATCTGGCGCGTGACGACGTGAAGGTGATCTTCCCGAACCCGAAGACCTCAGGCAATGCGCGCTATACCTATCTTGCTGCGACGGCCTATGCGAACGAGGCGTTCAAGGGTGATCAGGCGAAGGTACACGAGTTCATCGGGAAGATTTTCAAGAATGTTCCAGTCTTCGATACCGGCGGACGTGGAGCAACGACGACTTTTGCCGAACGTGGCATTGGCGACGTGCTGGTGACGTTTGAAGCAGAAACACGCGGAACCGAAAAGGTTCTCGGACCGGACAAATATGATGTTGTCGTACCGGAAGTCAGCCTGCTGGCAGAGTTTCCCGTTACGGTCGTCGACAAGGTGGTAGACAAGCGTGGATCGCGCAAGATAGCGGAAGCCTATCTGAACTATCTCTATTCGCCGGAAGGTCAGGAAATTCTGGCTCAGAACTTCAACCGTGTGCACGACAAGGATGTCATTGCAAAGCACAAGGACATCTATCCTGATGTGCGTCTCGTGACGGTTGAAGATGCTTTCGGTGGCTGGGAGAAGGTGCAGAAGGAACATTTCGCCGAAGGCGGGGTGCTTGATCAGCTATTCACAGGCAAATAACAAAGCCAACTGGCGATCCCGGACGGGATCGCCTTGCTTTTTGGAAAAATCCAGTGGCGCTTCTAAGCATGAAACGTAATTCTGTGCTGCCGGGGTTCGGACTGACCCTCGGCTGCACTTTGCTTTATCTGGCTGTTATCGTGGCCTTGCCACTGCTGGCCATGATTCTGAAAACGGCAAGTCTTGGCTGGAGTGACTTCTGGAGCATTGTGACTTCAGATCGGGCGCTAGCGACCTATAAGATCACCTTGAGCGCAGCCGCAGTGGCCACTGTTTTTAACGGCTTGTTCGGTCTTCTGCTGGCTTGGGTACTGACGCGATATGAATTTCCCGGCAAACGTCTGATCGATGCCGCCGTCGATCTTCCTTTCGCGCTGCCGACTGCCATAGCCGGTCTGGCATTGGTGACGCTATTTGCCCAAAATGGCTGGTTTGGACGGTTCATTGAACCGATCGGGATAAAGGTTGCTTATGCGCCGCTCGGCATCATGATCGCGATGTTTTTCACCAGCATCCCGTTCGTTATCCGCACGGTTCAGCCGGTGCTTGAAGATATGAGTGCTGATGTGGAAGAAGCTGCCCGCAGCCTTGGGGCCAGCTCCTGGCAGACATTCTCACACATTATCTGGCCGACCATCTTTCCAGCTTTCCTTGCAGGCTCGTCGCTGTCCTTTGCCCGCAGCCTCGGTGAGTTTGGTTCGATTGTCTTTATCTCTGGCAATCTCCCCTTTGAAACCGAAGTGACGTCGTTGCTCGTTTTCATCCGACTCGACGAGTATGACTATCCTGCAGCCGCTGCACTTGCATTCGTGATGCTCATTACGGCTTTCGTGATGCTTCTTGTGACCAATCTCATTCAAGCAAGGCAGCTTCGTTATGCAGAACGCTAGCGCAAGCCTGCAGGCACGAAATTCCGGACCGGTGCGCAATCTGTTGATCTGGCTGGCGGCTGGCTTGTCGGTGGTCTGCATTGGAGCGCCTCTGGCCATTATCTTCTCCTACGCATTCAGCAAGGGCGTCGATGTCTTCTTCGGTGAAATATTGAAGCCTGATACATTGCATGCGGTCTGGCTGACCATTCTCACAGCAATCGTCGTGGTGCCGATCAATATGGCGTTCGGTGTTTGTGTTGCTTGGCTTGTAACCAAGTTCCGTTTTCCGGGGCGGCGGTTGCTGATCACTTTCGTTGAGATACCGTTTTCAGTCTCGCCCATCGTGGCCGGCGTGACCTATCTCTTCCTGTATGGATCACAAGGTTTGCTGGGGCCATTGCTGGAAACTTATGACATCAAGGTGATGTTTACGGTTCCGGCGATCTTCCTTGTCAGTCTCTTCGTCACTTCACCTTTCGTGGCGCGTGAACTGATTCCGCTGATGGAAGTGCAGGTGTTGATTGCCACTGAGAACTGACCCAGCGTGGCCTGATAT
>NZ_NNRN01000036.1:0-17332 GCF_002252535.1 Brucella lupini | reverse complement strand
CTATCCGCATCTGGTGCATTAGTTTATGAGTCTACGTCGTAGGAAGTTGAGGGCGAGTTTTCGCAAGATTGCAAGGTTTTCCGGTGCGTTGTCCTTGCGGCTGCGGTCTTCTGGTCCTCGTCGAAGACCATGTCGAGGCCCCAATGGAGTACGTACTCGATCGACCAGCGCGAGCGGGCTGCGGCAAGATAGGTTTCAGGGAGAAGAGCGCGGGTTCGGTACTGGCGGTTTTGGTTCCGCAGACCCAACTGAGATCCTGACTGAAAAGGCGCGCCGCACTTCGAGGCGGCCATGATCTGCACCGCTCGTTTCGGCGCTCGGTAAAGTCTGGAGCACCTCGTCCACTGCAAAATAATCGGCAACCATCTTGTGCAAGGCGGGTCTGTTCACTTTCAATCGCAGCAAATAATCTCCGCCCTGATCGAGGATCAGTTGCGCGGTTTCTTCCTGGCAGTGAATGGCATCGGCCGTGACTAATTGCTGTAGGTATGCATTTATTGACTTGTATCAACGACATCCGGCTTTTGCGCCATATGCTGGCATTTCGAACCACTAAGGTATTCAGTCGTGCAACATATCAAGTTCACATTCTGGGGCATTTTTTTAGTTTTGACCGTCCTGTGGCTGATTGAAGAACCTCACGTGTATGAGACGACAACTTTCTTCGCGCTTCGTGGGACCATGGTCCAGTACAGCGGAATTATCGCAATGGCTTCTATGAGCGTAGCCATGGTTTTGGCACTTCGCCCCCGCTGGCCGGAGCGGTGGTTCGGCGGACTTGATAAGATGTACCGCCTACACAAATGGCTAGGCATTGCGGTTCTCATCGTCTCGTCTATTCACTGGCTGTGGGGCAAGGGACCGAAATGGGCTGTTGGCTGGGGCTTGATTGAGCGCCCGGTACGCGGGACGAGACCGCCGCTGGAAAACCCGGTCGAGCAGTTTTTATTGGGCTTGCGCGGATCTGCAGAAGATCTGGGTGAATGGGCATTTTATATAGCAGCTCTGCTGATCGTTCTGGCTCTGGTCAAGTATTTTCCCTACCGGCTTTTTTACAAGACACACCGGCTTTTGGCCGTCGTCTATCTGGTGCTCGTTTTCCATACCGTAGTGCTGATGACGTTCAGATATTGGCTTTCACCCATCGGCATCGTGATGGCATTGCTTTTGGCTTCAGGCACCTTTGCGGCAGTGAAAGTACTTCTGCGACGTGTGGCTGTGAAACAGCAGGTTCTGGGCGAGATATCATCAATTCACTACTATCCCGGCGTACGGACACTTGAGGTCGAAATCGACGTCCCACAAGGCTGGCCAGGTCACAAGTCGGGCCAGTTCGCATTCGCGACATCGGACAGTTCAGAAGGAGCACACCCTTACACGATAGCTTCCGCGTGGAATAAAGAAGATAAACATATCACCTTCATCACCAAGGAACTGGGCGATCACACCGACCGCCTGTACGAGAAGTTAAAGGTCGGGCAGGTTGTAAAACTCGAGGGCCCATATGGCTGTTTTGATTTTGACAACGGCCAACTACGCCAGATCTGGATCGGTGGCGGTATTGGCATCACGCCCTTCATTGCCGGCATGAAACATCTGGCGCAAGAGCGGATTACAAATCCAGATGCGCCACACAAGCTGATCGATCGTGAGCGTCCGGCGAACGCATTTCCGGGTGTGGAGAGATGGGTGCTATAGGCCGCGTTTCATCTCATCGACCATGATGCGGTCGGTTATTTCAGGATCGCATTGTGTCTCGACGAGGAACTCGCGGATACCGCCGTCCCACGTCCTGATGTCGGCAAGTAGGCTTTGAAGCTCTTCGATGCCGTTCGGGGTCAGACCCTTCGTGCCATCCTCACTGCCATCACTGACGTAAACCAGTTCGCCTTCGGAGATGTTGTCGAAGTTTGCGGTGATTTCCTCGATCAGTTCGAGGTTCTCGCTGATCATGCTGGCGACTTGGCTGAGTGTGTAGACAAACCTTGAGCGAGCCATCAGACAGCCTCGTGTCGAACTTTTGCCGACGCCCAGTTCCAGGGCAGCAGGTCTTCAAGTCGATCCTTGGGGTGATCCTGGAACCGGGTCAGGACGTCTGTCAGGTAGACCTCCGGATTATGGCCGTGCAGTTTGACCGTCTCGATGATGGTCAGAATGTTGGCGATGCGCTCACCGCCCTTATCCGAGCCGGCAAACAGCCAGTTCTTCCGGCCAATTCCAAGCGGTCTCATGGCTCTTTCGGCGATGTTGTTGTCGATTTCGACCCGGCCATCGTCGATGTAGACGCTCAAGGCTGCCCATCGCGACAGGGCGTATCGCATCGCCTCGGCAAGCTTCTGCTTCTGCGGCAAAGTTGAGAGTGTCGCTTCGATCCAGGCCTTGAGTTCGTCCAGAACAGGTCTCGCGTGGTGTTGGCGCAGGGCAAGACGCTCATCAGCCGACATGCCGCGGATCCGGTTCTCGATATCGTAGAGTGCTCCAATGCGTGACAGCGCTTCCTCCGCGATCGGTGACGGCTTCAGCTTGATCACATCATGGAACTTGCGGCGCACATGCGCCATGCAGGCAGCCTCAACGATCTGGTTGCCGTAGAGTTTTTTGTAGCCCCCATAGCCGTCGGCATGCATGACGCCGCTGAAGCTTGCCAGGTGGTCAGCCGGATGCGCCCCCTTTGCGGTCAGGGCTATAGTAATAGGCGATGGCTGCGGGAATGGCGGATTGATAGCCACTGCCGTCGAAGACGTAGACCCAGACCCTGCCGGTTTTTGTCTTGCCCCGTCCGGGGTCGAGAACATCGACCGGAGTATCGTCCGTATGTATTCGGTCAAGCGCGGCGATGTGGGCCCTGATCAACAAGATGATGGGTGTCAGCAAAGCGGATACGCGGCCGACCCAGTCGGCCATCACGGAGCGCGATATGTCTATTCGCAGCCGATCATACATCTCTGAGAGACGGTAAAGCGGAATGTGATCATCGAACTTGGAGACCATGATATGGGCGAGCAGTCCCGGCCCGGGTTTGCCGCGCTCGATCGGCAAGGTCGGCATCTCGCCAGCTACCGTCGTATCGCATTCCCGGCAAATCATGCGCTTTTCCACGTGCCGGACAATTTTGACCGATGCCGGCACGTGTTCCAGCACCTGAACCACCCTGTCGGGCGCCTTCAGGAACGAGGTGCCACCGCAGGTCGGGCAATTACAGGGAGCCGCATAGATCAGTTCTTCGGTGGCGAGACCATCGGGCAATGGTTTGCGCTTCGGCTTGTCCGGCGCGTCGTCCAAATCCGGCAAGGGTGTTTTCCCGGCGCGCAGTTCAGCCTCGGCACGGGAAGCCTCAATCTCCTCCAGCATCAGTTCGAACTGCTCTATCTTCCGGTCGATCTTTTCCGAAGAGGCGCCATGCTGCCGATGTCGGAGAAGCTCCAGTTGCGCGCGAAGAAGCGCTATGATGGAGTCTCGCTTGATGACCTCGGCTTCCTGGCTCTCAAGCTTTGCCGCCTGTTCGGCGACCAGTGCGCGCAAAGCAGTGAGTTCGTCCTGACTGTCCAGCGGCGCTGTTTCCATATCCGCAAATCTAGCCGATTTGCCTCTGACGCGCCAGCGTTAAGCCTCGGATGCCCTTGCAAAATATAGCTTTTATCCCATTCGGCCAGGAGCGGACGTCCATGCCGGGCGGCGCCAATCAATCCCCTCGACGAGCATGGAAAGCTGCGCCTGCGTCAGGTGCGCGACACCTTCTTTCGCTGTCGGCCAGGGAAAGTATCCACGCTCCAAAATCTTGTAGAACAGGCAGAACCCCTGGCCGTCCCACCAGAGAAGCTTGATCCGGTCAGCGCGCTTTCCGCGGAAGCCGAAGATCGCGCCCGAGCCCGGCGCCTCCTTCACCACCGTCTCGACCAGCGCGGACAGACCATCAATGCCACGCCGCATATCGGTCACTCCGCAGGCCAGATAGACCCTTACATTGCCCGATGGCCCGATCATGCCGCCTCCACGCAAGCGACCAGCGGACCGAGCAGCTTCAACTCAACCTCAGCAGGAACCTTCAGGCACCGACCGTTCCGCAGCAATATCTCAACGATCGCCGGCCTCGCTACGGTGGTAGACGCCTGACTTACGCCAGCCTCCTCCATGATTTCCACTGGAAGGAACACCGTCGGTCGATCAACATAGTTGAACGACTTCCGCCACAAGCGGATCTGGCCTGGATGAATGTCGTGCCGACGCGCCACATCGCCAATGCGAGCACCGGGTTCATCAGCTTGCGCCAGTATCCTCAGCTTCGCCTCGTCCGACCAGCGCCGCCTGCGCTCGGTACCGGACATGATCTCCATGCGAGCCATGAAACCTCTTTGTTCTGGTATTAATGTCAGCACTAATGCTGGTTCGAATGCCAGAACATCGCCCGATTTGCCCAATCAGCAAAAATAGCTCACCGGACGCTCACGATCGATCTATTTCACACCACGACCGATTACGACGAGAACGCTATCAATAAGCTGAAGGCCGATGCGCTGGCTGCCGGCATCCGGCTACATATCCTGGTAGACTCGCGCGACGGATTCTTGACCGGCGATCGCATTCGGGCTGCCGTACCAGATTGGCGTGAGGCCAGTATCTGGTTCTGCGGTCCGGCAGGTTTCGGAGAGTCATTACGCCGAGATTTTGAGGCGCAGGGCCTACCGGTCGCGAAACGGTTCCATCAAGAGTTGTTCGCAATGCGGTAGAAAACGATGTTCGCGCGAGCTGAAGCACAATCCGGGAAGCATTTTGAATAATCAATCGAACAAGTTCGGGATTAGTGATTTCGACATCGACCGTCTTCCGATTACATAGTGTGATCGCGCGTTTGTTTTGCTTCTCATTGGAAAGGTGGTTGCTTCCCGATAAGATGAAATACTGGCTTACGACTGGGCACCAGGCCCAGCATCAAACAGGAAGCAACCATGAAACAATTTATCGGCCTTGACATCTCATTAAAAGATACATTCTGTTTATACTTCAAACCCATTGGGAATCCTGAAAGGCAATAGCTTTTTCCAAGTTTTCAAACCAAACTATCTGATCAAGACAAATTCACACCTGCCACCTGATGTAGCGCAGATAGCGAGGGTATCTCTATGCA
The DNA here is from genome assembly GCF_002252535.1 of Brucella lupini. Taxonomy (NCBI): domain Bacteria; kingdom Pseudomonadati; phylum Pseudomonadota; class Alphaproteobacteria; order Hyphomicrobiales; family Brucellaceae; genus Brucella; species Brucella lupini. Next base: position 12,207 of record NZ_NNRN01000036.1, on the reverse strand, counting down.
GCTATGATCCCGCGAGGTGATGAGGCCAAGATTGCGCAGTCTCGTGAAACTTCTACTCACGGTTTCAACAGTCAAACCTAAGAAGTCGGCGATATCCTGTCTTGGCATAGGAATATGAACGAAGCCTCTGTTGGGGGACCGTTGAGCGAGAAGAATGATAAAGCATGATAATTTTTCGACTGGTGCCAGCCGACCCAGTATGAGTTGAATAAAGTTCGCCTTCCTTAACGAATCCTTTGTCTCGGCGTGAGAATATTGCTTAATTCTTTCATCTCTAACGATACACTCCTGGAATTTAATTTTAGATAGGGAGGTAATATTGCTTGTTACGATGGTTTCAATTGTCGATGAATAGTGTTCATCGTCGATAATTCCTATTAGTTCTCTTGGGAATATGAAGTGTGTTATCTGCCGCCGACCGTCGGGCAAGACTCTGAAAGCTCTTAATAAGCCCTCATTCACCATGTAAATCCGACCGATTTTGTCACCCTCTCGAGCTATGGTAACGTTCTGGGGAATGGTTTTATCAACACCATTGCATTGCGAGAATGCGATCGCTCCAGAGAGTTCATTGAATAGTGTTTTCCTGACCACAGTCGACGCGTCAAGGCTTATAACATTCGTTTTTTCAGAACTCATTTCGATGACCTGAAGAGTTAATATTGTGTCTTATTCTCAAAGTGGATGGCTCCATAAATCTAATCACTAACATCGTGCGAAATCCCACTATCCATTTGGGGTAGAGATGAGAAGATCAGACTGGTGAAGTATATCGGGTTTTGATGTGATGGGGTATAACTTTCGAGGCAGGCTCCGGTTTTTCGCTTCGGCGAACACCTCACACAAGACTTCGACAGCATCTGGAACCAGAACTATCCGAGTGATATTTTTCTATACTTGATGCTTCTTGATTGAAATCAATGCGGCTTATCTTGCAACCCATAAACTCAGGTCGGTTGCATTGAAAGAGAGCGGGATTAATGCATGAGTGACATCGCACAAGACGGCGATGGAAAACGATTTCGTTTTCCTACCGCATTCACCATTCTTTTTGGCCTCATTGTCATTGTCGCGGCGCTGACCTGGATCATTCCAGCTGGCCAGTACGAGCGAACCATGAATGCGGCTTTGAACAAGGAAGTTCCTATTGCTGGGACTTACAAGGTCGCTGAATCCAATCCGCAAGGTATTACAGATATATTCATGGCACCGATCGGAGGGCTTTATAATCCTTCGACCAATCAGGCCAACGCCATTGATGTGGCGGTGTTCGTTCTCATTATTGGTGGTTTTATTGGTGTCGTTACCTCCACTGGCGCGATTGATGCTGGCATTGGCAGCGCCATGGTTGCGCTCAAGGGGCGAGAGAAATGGCTAATCCCTGTGCTTATGGCACTGTTCGCCTTCGGCGGTACAACCTATGGCATGGCAGAGGAAACGCTTGCCTTCTATATGCTTTTGCTTCCAATCATGATAGCGGCGCGTTTCGATGCAGTAACTGCGGTCGCTGTCATTTTGCTTGGTGCAGGCGTCGGCGTTCTTGGTTCGACAGTCAATGCATTCGCTACGGTCATTGCCTCGGATGCTGCGGGCGTACCTTTCACTAACGGCCTCGTGTTGCGCTGTATCATATTGGGACTTTGCTGGCTGGCCTGTGTGATCTACGTGATGCGCTATGCCGAACGGGTGCGGCAAGATCCTACAAAATCGCTTGTCTATGACATGAAGGCGGCTAACGAAAAGCACTTTCTAAGTGCGCATGAAGGTGAAAAGGCTAACTTTACACTTTTGCACAAGATCGTACTCACGGTTTTTGGTGTCACCTTTGTCGTCATGATCTGGGGCGTGTTGAAAGGCGGCTGGTGGATGGGGGAAATGAGCGGGTTGTTCCTCGCTTCAGCCATCCTGATCGGCTTTATCACACGCCCTGGTGAGGCAAGTTTTGTCGACAGTTTCGTCAACGGTGCACGCGACCTGCTTGGCGTGGCGCTGATCATTGGCTTGGCGCGCGGCATCGTCGTGGTCATGGACGCTGGCAAGATCACAGATACCATCCTGCACTGGGCGGAGCTTTCCGTCTCCGGGTTGGGTAAGGTGGCCTTCATCAACGTGATGTACTGGCTTCAGGTACTTATGTCCTTCTTCGTGCCGTCTTCGTCCGGTCTGGCGGTCCTTTCCATGCCGATCATGGCACCTGTGGCAGATTTCGCCGGCGTTGGCCGCCAGTTTGTGGTCACCGCCTATCAGTCTGCAAACGGGCTCGTGAACCTGATCAATCCGACTTTTGCGGTCGTAATGGGTGCACTGGCAATTGGTCGCGTCCCCTATGAACGCTGGTTGCGCTTCATGTGGCCGCTGCTTTTGATCCTGACCATTATCATCATGGCGTGCCTGAGCGCCGCTGTTCTGCTTGCTTGAAGGAGATTACGATATGAGCTTGACCTATGGTGTTCATTCCGAAGTTGGCAAACTGCGCCGTGTCCTCGTCCATCGTCCGGGCTCGGCACTTGCCCGCTTAACGCCGTCGAACTGTCATGAGTTGCTTTTCGATGATGTCATCTGGGTCAAGCAGGCCCGTGTCGAACATCTCACCTTTGTCGACGCCATGCGACATCGTGGCGTGGATGTCGTCTTTCTGCGAGAGATGCTGGCAGAGACGATGCAGGATGCCGAGGCCCGGCGCTGGCTTCTGGAGCGTCGTGTCAACGAGAATACCGTAGGCGTTGGTCTGGCTGACGATTTGCGAGCCCACCTCATGGAGATTGACGCCGATGCCTTGTCGCTGATCCTGATGGGCGGCTTGAGTAAAGCCGAACTGCCAATCAAGGGACGTGGGCTTTTCGCGCCAACATTGCGTCCGGAGGATTTCGTCCTGCCACCTCTGCCTAATCATTTGTTTACTCGCGATACAACCTGCTGGATCGGTGGTGGTGTCACGCTCAACCCGATGCGTTGGAATGCACGCAAGCTGGAAACAGTCAATATCACGGCCATCTATCGTTTCCATCCGGATTTCCGCGATGCGGGCTTCCCGGTCTGGTGGGGTGATCCCGATACGGATTATGGGCTTGCCACATTGGAGGGTGGAGATGTCATGCCACTTGGAAACGGCATTGTTCTTGTCGGTATGGGTGAGAGGAGCACGCCGCAGGCGGTGGGGCAACTGGCGCGCGCATTGTTTCAGAAGGGGGGGGCTGAGCATGTGATCGCCTGCAAGCTGCCTGTAGAGCGTTCATCCATGCACCTGGATACTGTGTTCAGCTTTTGCGATCGTGATCTCGTGACGCTCTTTGCCGATGTTGCAGAAAAGATCGAGCCCTATTCGATCCGTCCGGGCAAGACAAAAGATGAAATAGACGTCAGGGCGGAAGGACGCAAGCTTACCGAGGTCGTTGCTGAAGCGCTGGGACTGAAGAAGTTGCGCGTTGTTGAAACGGGTGGTGATGCTTACGTCGCCGAGCGCGAGCAGTGGGATGACGGCAACAATGTCGTTGCACTGGAGCCGGGTGTGGTCATTGCCTATGACCGCAATACCTACACCAATACACAATTGCGCAAGGCAGGCGTCGAGGTCATCACCGTGCCCGGTGCAGAACTCGGGCGCGGGCGAGGCGGCGGCCACTGCATGACCTGTCCATTAATACGCGATCCAGTTTGAGGAGACGAAAATGCCAGTCAATATCAAGGGCCGTAGCGTCCTGAAGTTGCTCGATTTCACGCCGGATGACATCCGGTTCCTGCTAAAGCTCTCGGCCTCGTTGAAACAGGCCAAATATGGCGGTTATGAAGATCAAAGGCTGAAAGGCAAGAACATTGCGCTGATCTTCGAAAAAGACTCCACTCGCACGCGTACCGGGTTCGAGGTCGCCGCCTATGACCAGGGTGCACATGTTACCTATCTGGGGCCCACCGGTACCCAGATAGGTAAGAAGGAATCCATGAAAGACACAGCCCGCGTGCTTGGTCGTGTCTACGACGCTATCGAATATCGCGGCTTCGGGCAGGAACAGGCGGAGATTCTGGCGAAATGGTCGGGTGTGCCGGTTTATAATGGTCTGACAGATGAATTTCATCCGACCCAGATTCTCGCCGACTTTCTTACCATGCGCGAATATACCCGCAAACACCTGTCGCAAGTCACCTTCGCCTTCCTCGGCGATGCCGGCAACAATATGGGCAATTCACTCCTGACAGGGGCGGCACAGATCGGCATGGATGTGCGCCTTGCCGCACCGAAAGCCTGTTGGCCAGAACAGGAACTGATCGACCGCTGTCAGGAAATCGCGCTTCAGACCGGTGCGCGCATTACACTCACCGAAGACCCCGTAGCCGCCGTCAAGGGATGTGATTTTATCTATACGGATGTCTGGGTATCGATGGGCGAGCCGGATTCGGTATGGGCAGAACGTATCGAACTGCTGACGCCCTACCGTGTAACGCCGGAGATCATGGCGGCGGCTGGCAATCCACATGTAAAATTCATGCATTGTCTTCCAGCCTTCCATAATCGCGAGACGGAGATCGGAGAGAAGATATTTGAGAAATTCGGTATCGACTGCATGGAGGTGAGCGAGGCGGTCTTCGAATCAAACGCTTCCATTGTCTTCGATCAAGCAGAAAACCGCATGCACACAATCAAGGCAATACTCGTGGCAACATTGGGAAGCTGATATGCGGATCGTTGTGGCTCTGGGAGGTAATGCGCTTTTAAAACGCGGTGAGCCGATGACCGCCGAAGTTCAGCGCGCCAATGTACGGAAAGCCGCAAAGGCGCTGGCTAAGCTTGCGCGTAACCATGATATCGTGGTTGCACATGGCAACGGTCCGCAAGTCGGGCTTCTGGCGCTCCAGGCTTCCGCTTATACGGATGTCCCAGCTTATCCGCTCGATATTCTGGGGGCCGAAAGCGTCGGTATGATCGGCTATCTGGTGGAGCAGGAACTGACCAATGCCTTGCCCACTCAAATGCGGCTCGCCACGCTCTTGACCCAGATTGAGGTGAATAGTGACGACCCGGCCTTTTCCCATCCGGAAAAACCCATCGGTCCCGTCTACGACAAGGCAGATGCCGATCGTGTCCGGGCGGAACATGACTGGGTGCTCATCGAAGAGAGCGAGGGAAAATGGCGGCGCGTGGTGCCGTCGCCGCGTCCCCAACGTATCACTCAGATCCAAGTCATCCAACTTCTGGTTGAAGCTGGCGTTGTCGTCATCTGCGCGGGCGGTGGCGGTATTCCGGTTATTCGTAACGAGCAGGAGGAAATTGAAGGCATCGAAGCGGTGATTGATAAGGACCGGGCGGCAGGGCTTCTCGCAGAAGAACTCAATGCCGACGCTTTCCTGATGCTCACAGACGTGGACGCTGTCTATAGCGGTTGGGGAACGCCGGACCAGCTTCCGATCAGCAGGGCGACGCCGATTGAACTGTCGACGCAAAAGTTTGCTTCTGGTTCCATGGGCCCCAAAGTCGAAGCGGCTTGCGCCTTTGCTTCTCATCCCGGTCGCATAGCCGGGATAGGACGGCTGGAAGATGCGGCAGCGCTCCTTTCCGGTAAGGCTGGCACAGTAATAAAAATATAGGGTCTGTTAGCGTCCCGGCGCTTGGAGTACACCCTGGACTTAGACAGAAGGGTCGCGGACAGTTTTCCCATAAGGAAAGGGAACTGAGCATGGCGACAAGGCAACGAATTATCGATGAAGAACGAAAGCTGGATTTCGTTCGACGCATGGAAGCGGCCGAGAGTGTCAGCAGGTTGGCAGATGAAGCCGACGACAGTCGCCAGCAGCTTTACGATTGACGTGAGCGGCTCAGAGTTCGTGGTTGTGAATAAGCGCCGAAACGGGACCGAGTCTATATTAAGATTTTACAGTTGGACACCTCGAAAAACCTCCCCCTTTTGGGATTTTCGTGATTCAATCCGGCGTGGGTGATTTTCAGTGGGTTTGACGATGCGGGGACAACCGGGTTTTTGGGATTTGGATGAGCGTTACGAGCGGCTGAGCGCCGTTGGCGACCCTCTGGAAAAGCTCAACAGCATCATTCCGTGGCTGGTGTTCGAGAAGCCGCTTGCGAAGGCCCTGAAGCGTTCGGAGTTCTGCAGGCGCTGTATAATCTCTCCGATGATCAGGCGGAGTTCGTCATCCAGGATCGCCTTTCATTCATGCGGTTTCTGGGGCTTGGCCTCTCCGACAAGGTTCCGGATGCCAAGACGATCTGGCTGTTCCGGGAATGCCTGGTGCGGGCCGGCGCCATCGACAACCTGTTCGCCCGGTTCGACAAGCATCTCTCGCGATCGGGCTATCTTGCCAAGGGCGGTCAGATCATCGACGCGACGATCATCCAGGCTCCCCGTAAGCATAACAGTCAGGATGAGAAGGACGCGATCAAGGCCGGAGAGATCCCCGCGGAATGGAAGGACAAGCCCGCCATGCTGGCGCAGAAGGATCGTGATGCGCGTTGGACGGTGAAGTATTCCAAGGCGAAGCAGCCGACGGAAACACTATCTTCAGCCGCGACCAGTCTCCTACAACGAGACCGCGCCGGTGCTGCACGGCGTCAGCTTCGTCGCCAGGGCGGGCGAAGGCGGCAGTTGGACAATAGTAGCTCGTTGGTGAACGACATTACGATAGAGCCTGTAAGAATGTGGAGAACGAAAACATGAAGAATTCTTTCGGCCGCTGGCTCCCAGCCCTTATCATAGTAGTGCTTGCTGCGGCAGGCTACTATGCCTGGAAAGCACTGAGCGCGCCCGGATTGCCGGAAGGCATTGCTGGCGGAAATGGCCGCATCGAAGCCGTCGAGATCGATGTTTCTACCAAGAGCCCCGGACGTATCCGCGAAATTCTGGCCGATGAGGGGCAATTCGTTGAAGCGAATGCCGTTCTGGCACACATGGATACGGCTCAGCTCGAAAGCCAGCGCAAACAGGCAGAAGCACAATTGCGGCGGGCCGAAATAAGCATCGATACAGCGAAAAGCCTCGTCGCACAGCGTGAAGCCGAACAAACTGCTGCTGAAGCGACCGTTGCGCAGCGCGAGGCACAGCTGGATGCCGCCAATCGTCGTCTGGCTCGTTCGCAGCAGCTGTCAGAGTCACGCACGGTTTCTCAGCAGGTCCTCGATGATGACCGGGCAACCGCGCAAGGCGCTGAAGCAGCCGTAGGGGCGGCGAAGGCGCAGCTGGCGGCGACCGCCGCTGCGATCAGTGCGGCCAAGGCACAGGTTGTCGATGCAGAAGCTGCCGTTGAAGCGGCAAAGGCCGCAATTGCCACCATCGACACGGATATCAACGATGCCACCTTGCGTTCGCCAAAGCCGGGCCGCGTGCAATATCGCGTTGCGCAACCGGGCGAGGTGCTGTCAGCCGGTGGTCGCGTGCTTAATCTGGTCGATGTCAGCGATGTCTATATGACCTTCTTCCTGCCGACTGCGCAGGCTGGCCGCGTAGCTATTGGGGCAGATGCGCGCATCGTGCTCGATGCGGCACCTCAATATGTGATCCCGGCGACGATCAGCTTCGTGGCCGATGTGGCGCAGTTCACGCCAAAGTCGGTTGAAACGGAAGAAGAGCGCCAGAAGCTCATGTTCCGCGTCAAGGCAAAGATCCCGCAGGATTTGCTTCAGAAATATATTCAGCAAGTCAAAACCGGACTTCCGGGAATGGCTTATGTGAAACTCGATCCCAATGCTGAATGGCCGAAGAACCTCGCGGAAACCGTAAAATGAGTGCGGCTTCGATAAAGGCTGGCGTGGGCGACGGCAGCTTTGTCGCTCGCGCTGAGAGCGTGAAGCTGTCTTATGGATTGACGGAAGCGTTGCGCGATATTTCGCTCAACGTGCCTGCCGGTTGCATGGTGGGGCTGATCGGTCCTGACGGTGTTGGCAAGTCGAGCCTTCTGTCGCTGATTGCTGGCGCACGCGTTATGCAGAAGGGCAGGATCGAAGTGCTGGGCGGCGATATTGCCGATAAGCGCCATCGCCAGTCGGCTTTTCCGCGAATTGCCTATATGCCGCAAGGGCTGGGAAAGAATCTCTATCCAACGCTCTCTGTCTTCGAGAACATTGAGTTCTTTGGACGGCTGTTTGGTCATGACAAGCACGAACGTGAGCGCCGCATCGCCGATCTTCTGGCTCGAACGGGGATGTCGCCCTTTGCGGATCGCCCGGCAGGTAAGCTTTCGGGCGGCATGAAGCAGAAGACGAGTCTCTGCTGTTCGCTGATCCATGATCCCGATTTGTTGATCCTCGATGAGCCGACAACGGGTGTTGATCCCTTGTCGCGTCGTCAGTTCTGGGAGCTGATCGACGATATCCGCAAGGATCGTCCGGGGATGAGCGTCATTGTTGCGACGGCCTATATGGAAGAAGCGGAGCGCTTCGACTGGCTGGTTGCAATGAATGATGGCCAGATTCTTGCGACCGGCACGCCACAGGAACTGCTTGAGAAAACCAAAACGCCCAATCTTGACGCGGCCTTCATTGCACTTTTGCCGGAAGAACTTCGTCGGGGGCATAGTGAAGTTGTCATGCCGCCGCGCAATGCGCAGGCAGATAGCGGCATCGCTATCGAGGCAGAGCATGTCACGGTGCGGTTTGGCAATTTTACTGCCGTCGATAATGTGAGTTTCCGTATTCCGCGCGGCGAGATTTTCGGCTTTCTCGGATCGAATGGCTGCGGCAAGTCCACGACCATGAAAGTGCTGACCGGGCTTTTGCCAGCGAGCGAAGGCACGGCGCGGCTGTTCGGACGTGAGGTCGATCCAAAGGATATCGATATACGTCGTCATGTCGGCTACATGTCACAGGCTTTCTCGCTCTATTCCGAGCTCACAGTTCATCAGAATCTTGAGCTTCATGCCAAGCTGTTTGGTATGGCAGAGGACGATACCAAACGCAGAATCAAGGAACTGGCCCAAAGGTTTGATTTGGCTGGTGTTATGGATGATTTGCCGGACTCGATGCCGCTTGGCATTCGCCAGCGTTTGTCGCTGGCTGTGGCATTGATCCATTCACCGGACATTCTCATTCTCGATGAGCCGACATCGGGCGTCGATCCGGTTGCGCGCGATGCATTCTGGCAGATACTTGCCGATCTTTCGCGCAAGGATGATGTGACGATCTTTGTCTCGACCCATTTCATGAATGAGGCCGAGCTTTGTGATCGCATTTCCCTTATGCATGCGGGTAAGGTGCTGATCAGCGACACGCCAAAAGCCATTACTGCAAGCCGCAATGCAGCAACGCTTGAAGATGCGTTTATTGCCTATCTCGAAGAAGCGATAGGTGAGACCACGCCACAGAAAAGCAATCAGGAAAAGGTCGATCCGATACCGGAAAAGAAGCCGGAGAAGAGAATAACGCCTTCATCGAGCTGGTTGCCAAACCCACGACGGATGCTGGCTTTTTCACGTCGCGAAGCGCTGGAGCTCAAGCGCGATCCGATCCGTGCGACACTAGCTATTCTTGGTACTGTCATTCTTATGTTCGTCATCGGCTATGGTATTAATCTTGACGTCGAAGACCTGACATTTGCGGTTCTTGATCGCGATGACACCACGATCAGCCGGGATTATACACAGCAGCTTGCCGGTTCGCGCTATTTCACCGAAAAGCCACCAATCACCGACTATGACGATCTCGACCGACGGATGCGTGAGGGTGAGATAAGTCTTGCGATTGAAATTCCACCGAATTTTGGCAGCAATGTCGCGCATGGTCGCCCTGTTGAGGTGGCTGCCTGGATCGATGGTGCGATGCCAACGCGTGCGGAAACCGTGCGTGGTTATGTGCAGGGGATGCATGCCAATTGGTTGACGCAGAAGGCGCGTGAGCTTTATGGAGATGCTGCCACCGTCGGCAATTTCAATCTCGAAATCCGCTATCGGTATAATCCGGACGTGCAGAGCCTTGTGGCTATGGTTCCAGCAGTCATCCCGCTTTTGCTTTTGATGATCCCGGCGATGCTCGCGGTGTTGAGCGTGGTGCGCGAGAAGGAACTTGGCTCGATCATCAATTTCTATGTGACGCCGGTTACGAAATTCGAGTTTCTGCTTGGCAAGCAGCTGCCCTATATTGCGCTGGCTTTCCTCAATTTTTTGATGCTGACAGCCTTCGCGGTCTTCATATTCCGCGTGCCATTTACCGGAAGCTTCCTGACCTATGCCACAGCAGCGCTGCTCTATGTCATCATCACGACTGGCATGGGCTTAGTGATATCGACCTTTATCAATAGCCAGATTGCAGCGATTTTCGGCACAGCATTGCTGACGCTCATTCCTGCTGTGCAATATTCTGGCATTATTGATCCTGTCTCATCCTTGCAGGGAGCGGGTGCCTTTATCGGGAAAATTTATCCGACAACCTATTTCGTGACGATCTCGCGCGGGACTTTCTCTAAGGCGCTCGATTTTACCGATCTGGCGGGGTCGTTTCTGCCTCTGCTGATTGCAATCCCGGTGCTTGCCGTTCTCGGCATTGTTCTCCTTAAGAAACAGGCGGGCTGAGATGCGGATTTCCAATATACTCCAGCTTGGTATCAAGGAACTGCGCGGACTGGCGCGCGATCCGATGCTTCTGCTGCTCATTGTCTATGCCTTCACGCTCGCGATCTATACGGCGGCGAAGGCTATGCCTGAAAACCTCAACAATGCGGCTATCGCCATTGTCGATGAGGATCGGTCGCCGGTTTCGGGTCGGATTACGACCGCGTTTTATCCGCCATATTTCGTGCCGCCCAAACTCATCTCGTCTCATGAGATGGACAAGCGCATGGATGCAGGTCTTGATACATTCTCACTCGATATTCCGCCGAATTTCCAGCGTGATCTTCTCGCCGGGCGTTCGCCAACAATCCAGCTGAATGTTGATGCAACACGCATGAGCCAGGCCTTTACGGGTGGTGGTTATGTGCAGTCGATTGTCTCGAGCGAAGTTTCTGAGTTTCTCAATCGCTATCGCGGGGACACGCAAACGCCGGTTGGCCTCAATTTGCGTGCAAGGTTCAATCAGGATCTGAACAAGGGGTGGTTCGGCGCGATCACCAATGTCATCTCGTCGGTGACGATGCTCTCAATTATTCTGACGGGTGCAGCCCTTATCCGTGAGCGCGAGCATGGCACCATCGAGCACCTTTTGGTGATGCCGGTAACGCCGCTTGAGATCATGATTTCCAAGGTCTGGTCTATGGGTATGGTGGTTCTGGTCGCTACGGCCTTTTCGCTGATCGTGGTGGTGCAGGGCGTTCTGGCGGTGCCGATCAACGGTTCACTGACAATGTTTCTGGCGGGAGCTGCATTGCAGCTCTTTGCAACCACCAGCCTTGGCATTTTTCTCGCAACGATTGCCGGTTCGATGCCGCAGTTTGGCCTTCTGCTAATGCTGGTTTTGCTGCCGCTTCAGGTTCTCTCAGGCGGTATAACGCCGCGTGAGAGTATGCCTGAAATTATCCAGAACATCATGCTGGCAGCACCCAACACACATTTCGTGATGCTCGCGCAATCGGTGTTGTTCCGGGGGGCAGGACTCAGCGTCGTGTGGCCGCAATTGCTGGCCATGATTGTAATCGGAAGCGTTCTTTTCTTCTTTGCGCTGCGTCGCTTCCGCGATTTCCTGAGATAGTGATAGAAGTTCTACATTAAAATAAAAGGGGCAATAAACTTCATGGTTCGGATCATCGCTCAAGTCATTCTTTCGGCGGCAGGTGTTATTGTTGCATTCTTTGTGTCAAGAGATGAAGCAAATTATCCCGTCTATCAGATGGCCGTCTCACTCCTCATGCTAGTTATTGCGGCGTTGCTTGTTTGGTATGTGCCAAAAATTATGAAGCGAGACTGACGCTTTTGGGTGGCTTGCTCATGTTGCGCCCATCATCATCGCATCGCCCGTTTATTTTTCCGGCACGTTATCGTTTGGTGGGCTGATGATGGCTGTTGGTGCGTTCAATCAGGTGAGTTCAGCTCTGCGGTGGTATGTCAATAACTTTGGTAGCATTGCCGTGTGGAAAGCCGCATTGTATCGCGTCAGTTCCTTTCGGCATGCTTTAGCAACAATGGAAGCTGCGGCGTCTCACACGATTTTGTCATTCAAAACAACTCACGACGGTAGCGTTGTATTCAAGGATATCGAAGTGCGGTGCAACGTCTTTGGACCTTCCGTGCTGGGCACACTAGGTCGTACACTCATAAATAGACTAGTTATTTGAAAGGATT
>NZ_NNRN01000035.1:0-62102 GCF_002252535.1 Brucella lupini | reverse complement strand
GGGTCAGTTCTCAGTGGCAATCAACAGTGCAGGGGAGCGATGAAGAAGAAGCGGCTCTGACGCTTGGCGCCAATGCCTGGCAAACCTTCTTCTATGTCACCTTGCCCAATATCAAATGGGCTTTGCTCTATGGTGCGGTGCTTTGCAATGCGCGCGTGATGGGAGAGTTTGGGGCAACGTCGGTCGTTTCGGGTGCAATCCGAGGCAAGACCAATACGCTGCCGCTTCAGGTGGAACTACTGTTCAATGACTATAATGTCGCTGGTGCATTCGCTGCGGCTTCGACGCTCGCTTTGATCGCTCTTCTGACACTTGTCTTGAAGGTTCTGCTTGAACGCAGGCAAGGTGCTTAAATACAAAAGAGCTGGAGCGGTTCCATTTTGACTGGAACCGCTCTCACGGTCACGCTGCTTGGGAAAGCGTGTTGGCTACCGGTTCTCTGTGAAGAGAGGATGCAAGGATAATCCCTTCCGGCAAGCGACTGAAACCACTTGCTACGTTGATATGGCCGGCATGGCCGAGATCGACAAATCCCGATCCCCAAACGTGCGAAAGGGCTTCAGCTTTGGCAAAGCTCATATATTCATCGTTGCGGCTTGCCACGACGATGGAAGGGAAGCCCAGCTCATGGCGCGGCAGCGGGGCAAAGCTCTGGAAACGGCTGTCCTTGCGGGCCATAGTTTCCGCGTCGGCAGGTGCAACGAGAAGGGCGCCCGCCACATGTGCTGCCGACGGTCGGCTGGCCAGATGTGCGACCAGTGCGCAGCCGAGACTATGGGCGACCAGAACGGCGCCCGGATTTTCGGCGAGTTTGGCTTCGAGTGCGTGCATCCAGTCGGATAGCACCGGATAGTGCCAGTCGTCCTGTTCGACGAGCAATGCTGACGGATCGTCATGCAACCATTGGCGCTGCCAGTGGCCTGCTTCCGATCCCTTGTAGCCGGGGATGATCAATGTCGCAGGCATGCGTTTTTCCTCTTGGATAAAGCCTTGGGAGGGCGTTTAATTTCGCAATTCGTTCCGTTTGCGAAACTGGTTCCAAGATAGGCGGCCATGGCCGCCATTTTAAGGAAAACAAATTCAAATTATGGCGTGCTTTGTGAAAAATATACTCCGTCGTTGATCTGCATCTATTTTCGCTGTTTATCGTTCCAGCGCAGGAGAAACTGGGATTTCTCGAAGACCAGCACGACCACAAGCGACATCGCGAACGGAATGAGCAGGTAGAGCAGACGGAAGACGATCAGCGCAGCCAGAACATCAGCCTGATTCATATCCGGCAGGCCAGTCAGGAAAACGAGTTCCAGAACACCAAGGCCGCCCGGAGCGTGCGATATCAGGGCTGCAGAGAATGAGACCAGGAAGATGCCAAGAATAATGAGGAAACCGGGATTGCCGGCCTCTGGCAAGGCAAAATAAATGATACCAGCGGCACCGATCAGCTCCAGCGGTGCGACGATGAGCTGCTGCACCACAACCGACAGCCGCGGATATTCCAGACGGAAACTGCCGATCTGAAGCGGACGCAGGCGCAGCCAGCTACCGAAGACATAAAGCAGTACGAATGCCAGCATCAAAAGCGCAATGACGATGGAGACGGTTGGTGTCAGTTCCTCGTTGAAGCGCATGAGAATATGCGGCTCCAGCAGGAGAACGACGCTGGAAGTAATGACAACACCAAGAATGAATGTGAATGAACAGAAAGCGATGAGGACGGCGATTTCGCTGCCGGGCATGCCTTGAGAAGAATATGCCCTGTAACGCACGACCGCACCGGAGACGACTGAAGCGCCAATATTGTGCGACAGCGCGTAGGTGGTGAAGGAGCAAAGCGCGATAAACAGCCAGGAAATCTTGCGTCTGAGGTGCAGCAGCGCGATGCGATCATAACCAGCAAGCGAACTGTAGGCCAGAAGTGCTGAAGCCGCCGCGAGCGCCCAATGATGGGCGCGGATGGCGTAAAGACTGTCCAGAACATCATCGAGCGAAATGCTGCGAAGTTCGCGATAGAGAAGCCAAGCCGAAATACCGACTGCGCAAATGCCCACGACCGGCCAGATGTAATCCTTTGCTTTCATCAACCGGTCACCATGCCTTCATGCTTCATATCATCCCCTTTTTTGCCCATGATATCGGTCGACCCATCTCCCGATATTATCCCTAATGCGTCGGCCTGAAATTCGTTTTCCTCTGAAACGGTTTCGGTATTTTGCTTCTTGATCTCAGTTCCGATTGCCTTTGCCATGGCTGCTGCGATTTCTTCTTCTCCCAGAATGACAAAATCTGCGCCAAGATCATGCAAATATTGTGCTTCTGCCTTTGAACAGGCCCGCACGACGATGCTGATTTCCGGATTGGCGGCTCTGGCCAATGCCGTCACCCGCCCAGCTTCGAAAGCGTTGGGTATTGCAATAACCAGGTTTCGAGCCGTTACCGGATTGGCCGCCTTCAGTATATCTGAATCCGAGGCGTTCCCTGTAATAACCTGGATGCCTTTATCCTTGAGCGAGGCGCTGACTTTCGACGAATCCTCAATGACGAGAAAAGGCGTCTCTGCCTGCAATCCTGCTGCGATCCTTTCGCCGATCTGGCCGTAACCGACGATAATCGTGTGTGCGGTCAGTAAAGTCTGCGGCAATGGCTCGGGCTCAGAAATATTGAGTTCGGCACTGGTGTTTTCACCGGCTGACGTTTCGCTTTTGCTTCGCTTTTCGATCCATGGTCGCATCTGTTCTGCGACAATGAACATGACCGGATTGAGGAAAATCGAGAGGATTGCGCCTGCGAGAATGAGGTCGCGTCCGGCTGGCGGGAGGAGATTAAGGCTGACGCCCAATCCCGCAAGAATGAAGGAGAACTCACCAATCTGCGCAAGGCTCGCCGAAATGGTGAGCGCTGTGCTGACAGGGCGACGGAAGGCGCGCACGATGAAGAATGCTGCGACCGATTTACCGATCAGAATGATGGCGAGCGTTCCGAGCAGGGGCAGCGGATCGCGAAGTAGACTCATCGGGTCGAACAACATGCCAACAGAGATGAAGAACAGCACTGCGAAGGCGTCGCGCAAGGGGAGGGACTCTTCCGCGGCTCGATGGCTGAGTTCGGATTCGCTCATCACCATGCCGGCGAAGAATGCGCCCAATGCGAAGGAAACGCCAAACAGATGGGCTGCGCCGAAAGCGACGCCCAGCGCAATGGCGAGCACACCAAGACGAAACAGTTCGCGAGAGCCGGTCTGAGCAACGACGTTCAGAAGCCACGGTATGACCTTGCGCCCGACGATGAGCATCAGGGCGACAAACAAAACAACCTTGGCAATGGTGAGAAGGATGATGCCGCCAATTCCGAGGCCAAGCCATGAAACGATAGGATCACTCGCTGCTGAGCCTTCTGCACGACCGGTTACACTGGCGACTGCCGGAAGCAACACCAGTGCCATGACCATGGCAAGGTCTTCGACGATCAGCCAGCCTACTGCGATGCGTCCACGTTCGGTGTCGATCAGGCGGCGCTCTTGCATGGCGCGCAACAGGACGACGGTACTGGCGGTCGAAAGTGCGAGGCCAAAAACCAGACCCGCCTGTACATCCCAACCAAGGGCGAGCCCAAGGCCCGTGCCGAGGGCTGCGGCTGCCGCAATCTGCGCGAGCGCGCCGGGTACTGCTATGGCTTTGACGGAAAGAAGATCTTTGAGGGAAAAGTGCAGGCCGACGCCGAACATCAGCAGGATGACGCCAATTTCGGCTAGCTGCAGAATCAGATCCTGATCTGCGACGAATCCGGGCGTGTGCGGGCCAGCAATGACACCGGCCAGAAGATAGCCGACGAGGGGGGAGATTTTCAGGCGGGTGGCTATCGCACCGAAGATGAAGGCCAGGCATAACCCGATGACGATTGTCGCTATCAAAGGCGTGTCATGGGGCATCAGGTGCCTTCCCCCTCTGGCTTTTCAATTGTGTAAGTGGGAGCCGGGCAAGGTTTGAGCCTTGCCCGGCAAGCGGGCTATTTCTGCGCTGCGGCGCTGTCTTCAATTGCCTGATGGGCTTCCTTGCGGTGCTGCCACCAGTTGCCGAGCAGAAGCAGGATCGGAGCGGCGATGAAGATCGACGACGATGTAGCGATAAAGATACCGAACAGCATCGGCACGGCAAAATTATGAACCGCGCTACCGCCCCAGATTGCCATCGGGAGCATACACAGGAACGTCGTCATCGATGTGTAAACACAGCGGACGAGCACCTGATTGATACTCATATCGACAATCTCGCGTAGCGGCTTTGATTTATAAAGACGCATGTTTTCACGCATGCGGTCATAAACCACGACCTTATCGTTTACCGAGTAACCGATAGCGGTCAGAAGCGCTGCGATAGCTGTCAGGTTAAAATCGAGCTGGAACAGCGCGAAGAAGCCGACCATCTTCGTGGTGTCGAGGATAAGCGTGATGATTGCGCCCATCGCAAAGAACCACTCGAAGCGCCACCAGAGATAGATGAGCATGCCGAGTGCCGACAGGATGACGGCGATGAAGCCTGAACGGGCCAGTTCACCGGAGACTTTCGGGCCGACGACTTCTGTCCGCTCGATTTTCACACCTGGATCAAGCTCGGTCACGGCTTCGCGCATCTTGTTGACAGCAACTGTCTGCGCTTCCTCACCACCTTCCTGACGCTGGACGCGGATCAGGACATCATTCGGGCTACCGGCTGACTGAAGCGCTACTTCGCCAAGACCCAGTGCGCCTAGCTTGGCGCGAAGTTGCGCCAGATCGGCTGGCTGTGACGTGACGATTTCCGCCTGAATGCCGCCCTTGAAGTCAATGCCGTAATTCAGTCCCGGTTTGAAGAACAGACCAATGGACAGAATAGACAGCACAATCGAGACGCCAATGCCGATGAAGCGCGCATTCATGAAGCTGATATTCGTCTTCTCAGGAACGAATTTCAGGAACGGCTCGATGACGAGCACCTTCAGCTTACGCTTGCGAACGTACCACGCCATGACCATGCGTACCAACGTCACATCAGTGAACATGGAGATCGCGATACCGAGCATCATGGTGATCGCAAAGCCGCGAACCGGGCCTGTGCCGAAGGTGAACAACAGCAAGGTCGAGATCAGGGATGTAACATTCGCATCCACAATGGTGGAGAAGGCGCTATGGAAGCCCTTGTCCAGCGCGGCCATGGCTCCGAGGCCGCGTCGCGTTTCTTCGCGGATACGTTCATTGATGAGAATATTGGCGTCAACCGCGATACCAATACCGAGAATAATACCGGCGATACCGGGCAATGTCAGCGTTGCGCCAATGAGGCTCAAGGCAGAGAAGGTGAGCAAGGTGTGGAGCAACAGCGCCACGTTGGCAATCGTGCCCCAGACGCCATAAAGGAGCTGGATGAAGACCGCGACGAGTACGAAGCCCACGATACCTGTAATCAGACCCATCTTGATGGCATCGCCGCCAAGGTCCGGACCGACTGTGCGTTCTTCGATAACGGTCAGCGGAGCGGGCAGGGCGCCAGCGCGCAGGAGTGCCGAAAGAACAACTGTGTCCTGAACCGTAAAGCTGCCGGAAATCTGGCCCGAGCCGCCGGTGATCGGTTCACGGATGACCGGGGCGCTTAGCACCTTGCCATCGAGCACGATTGCGAACGGACGATTGACGTTTTTCGTCGTAATGTCCGCGAACTGGCGTGCACCGAGGCTATCGAAACGGAAAGACACGATCGGCTCGTTGGTGCGCTGGTCGAAACCTGCACGCGCGTCGGTGAGACGCTCGCCGGAAAGGGCGATCTGATCCTCGATCGGGTACTTGATGTTCGGATCCTTGGAATCCGGCATGATGGTCACGCCCGGAGGCGGCGCATCGTTCGGATTGGCATCGGCGACCATATGGAAGCTCATTTTCGCCGTGCTTCCGAGAAGCTGGCGAAGCTGCGCCGGGTCTTGAAGACCGGGAAGCTGAACGACGATACGGTCCGAGCCTACGCGCTGGATGGACGGTTCTGCAACGCCGACCTGGTCGACGCGCTGACGGATGATTTCAAGGCTCTGCTGAAGAGCGGCATCAAGACGATAGTTGAAACCTGCCTCGGTGAGGGTCAGGCGTACCTGATTGTCGTTCGAGGCAACATCTATGTCGTTGATCGCCGTACCGAAACCGCTGGTATTGACCTGCGAAATCAACGTGCGAAGTGCAGTTTCCGCCTTGGAACGCTGGTCCGCATCAGGGATGGTCACAACGACCGCATCGCCGACAGCACGGATCGACTGCGGCTGGATGCGTTCGGCACGCAGCTTGCTGCGGGCATCGTCAAGCAGAGAGCGCAAACGGTCTTTCTTCAGGCTCGCTGCATCGACTTCGAGCACGAGATACGAGCCGCCGCGCAAGTCGAGGCCGAGCGTGACCTGACGCTTCGGGAACCAGGACGGCATTGCCTCAAGTTGCTTTTGGGTGAAAAAGTTGGGCAAGGCAATGATAACGCCGATCGCAACGATCAGGCTATAAAGCACAACCACCCATTTGGAAGTACGCATGGATTAAGGTTCCGGTTGGTACGCCCCAATTGCCACTCATCAAGCAGCGGTGCGGGCATCGTTTGTAATGGTGTCAGGATTGGTTAAAGCCAATCTTCGAGGATGGCATATTATGCGCTTTTAGGAGGCGCACGGGCAGAGCCAAAATGTCTCTGCAAAACTGCGAGGCGCTGGAAATTCAACGCCGCTTTGGCTGCTGCCGACTTTGGAAGAGCAAAAGCCACTGCCGCCACGGGCAGCGCTGCTCCGGTGCCATCAAGGTAAACAGCTTTGATCTTGGCTGCGATCGCTTCGATCAAGATCGCCCGCATGGGCTGCGGCGAGGGGGTGGATTGCTGGCGAACAGGGGTTGTCGGAGTGCCTTCGACCTGTCTTGCCACGATGCCGCCGGAGTGACCACGGGCAACATCTTCGTCCGGCGTTGAAAAATCCACGGCAAACAGAAAAGCCGTAAACGACAGAACGCACGTAACGAACAGCATGAAACCATGCCGCTTGTGCTGTTCCGTGTTTTTCATGCCCTTCATCAAATCGCCAAGACTTTCTTTAGAGTCTATCCGTGGAGTTGAGCCAGCTTTTCACACTCATTGCGAATCCTCATTAATCATTTGTGTTCGCACGAACAAGGAAATACTGGCATCAAGGCTCGTCTTATACGTTATGGGTCCGCTTCCTGCGCACCGTGAAATCTTGTAGACGGCCTACGCCTTGCATCCGTTTTAGGGCGCTTTATGTTGAAACCATGTCTTGTTTAACGGCAGAATTGAATTGGCATATTCATCGACGTTTCGTGTTCTTGCATTTTCTCTTCTGATCGGCGTTCTGTCGCCGGGTGGCATTGCGCCTGCCTTTGCGCAGGATAACAAGCCCTCGACTCCGCCGGCGGCACAAACTGCGCCCGCTGCCGCTCCGCAAAACGACTCAGCCCAGCAAGCGCCCGCTGCCACCGATCAGCAACAGGCACCAGCGCCTGTTTCCAGCGTTGTTCAGCAACAAAAGCCTGTCATCAACGATCTGAAGCAACAGACGAAACGGATCAGTGATCAGCTTCCCAAGGCCACTTCGAACGATGAAACGCTGGCCAATCTCAAGCTCCAGCTGGACTCTCTTTCAAAGAAGCTTCTGGATGCTGGCGTTTCATTCCGTCCGCGTCTGACCGAAATCAATACGCGGCTGGAACAGCTTGGCCCCGCACCCTCCGGTGATCAGCCGCCAGAACCGGCAATCGTCAGTGAAGAACGCGCGCGACTGACCGCCGAAAAGGTCGAGATCAATGCCATTGTCGGCGAGACGGAAGACACATCGCTTTCCGTCAATCAGATGTCCGCAAAGATCGGCGACATGCGCCGAGACCTTTTTGCACGCACACTTTCACAACGCGTGAATCTCGATACGACGCTGGGTACAGAGGTTGCTTCGGCTGCCAGTAACCAGATGGTTTCACTCTGGCGCATCGTTCAGTCGTGGTGGCGTTTTGTAAGTACGTTCAAGCTCAAGTCATTTCTCGCTGCCGCGTTTTTTGCGTTTGCGGCGGCGCTGGTCATCCAGCTGGGTGCAAGGCGCGTCCTCGGAACGCTCTATCAACGCGATCCAACGATCGAATCGCCCTCCTATCTAAGTCGCCTCTCAGTGGCTTTCTGGTCTACGGTTATACCGTCCGCAGCCGTGGGCGTTTTTCTGGCGACGACTTACTTTTTAATGAACTATTTCAACGTTTTGAGAACAGATATTGCCGCTCTGATTCAGTCGCTGTTTCTCGTTCTGGGGCTCGTTTTCTTCATTCATAGACTGGCGTCTGCCTGTATCAGCTCGGATATGCCGCAGTGGCGACTGGTTCCGGTCGCACCACGTCCAGGACGCGTGTTGGGGTTGCTGATAACTGCCACGGCGCTGACAAGCGGGCTCGATTCTTTCTTCGGAAAGGTCAACCAGATTTTGTCATCGCCTCTGTCGCTGACGATGGCGAAAAGCCTGCTTGCCACGGTGATGGTCGGCGTTCTGATTCTGGCGATTGCGTTTCTGAAACCGGTTGAGCGCGAAAAGGATGGCGCTGTCCGCTCATGGCCGCGCGCATTCAGAACATTTCTGATCATATTGGGGCTTTTACCCATTCTAACCGCGCTGTTTGGCTATATCGGTATGGCGCGCTTCATATCTCAGCAGATCGTGGTGACGGGCGCATTTCTGGTTACGATGTATATGGGCTTCCTGACTGGGCGTGCAATTTCCGAAGAGCAGGCTTTCGCATCCAGCCAGATTGGCAAGGCAATGCGAGAGCGGTTTCATTTCGACGACGCAACCCTTGATCAGCTTGGCCTTGTGGCGGGCATATTGATCAATCTCGTCGTTGCCTTGATCGGCATTCCGCTTGTTTTGATGCAGCTCGGCTTCCAGTGGGCCGAACTTAAAAGCACCTTCTATCAGTTGATGACCGGCTTCCAGATCGGCAATATTTCGATCTCGCTCATGGGACTATTGACCGGCGTGCTGCTGTTCGTGATCGGCTATCTTCTGACGCGCTGGTTCCAGAACTGGCTCGACAACAGCGTTATGGCGCGCGGGCGGGTCGATTCTGGTGTACGCAATTCAATCCGCACAGTCATAGGCTATGTTGGCCTTTGTCTTGCCGCTCTGGTCGGTGTATCGGCAGCCGGGTTCAATATGTCGAACCTGGCCCTTATCGCCGGTGGTTTGTCTCTCGGTATCGGTTTTGGTCTCCAGAATATCGTCCAGAATTTTGTTTCTGGTCTCATTCTGCTCGCCGAACGTCCGTTCAAGGTCGGCGACTGGGTAGAAGCCGGCACGGTCAGCGGTATCGTCAAGAAGATCAGCGTGCGCGCAACGGAAGTGGAAACTTTCCAGAAGCAATCGATCATCGTGCCGAATTCGACGCTTATCAACGGTAACGTCGGCAACTGGACGCATCGCAACAAGCTCGGGCGCATCGATATCAATGTGCAGGCCTCTTATACGGAGGAGCCACGCCGGGTCCACGCGCTGCTTCTCGAAATTGTTCGCGGTCATCCGTCGATCTTGAAGAATCCTGAGCCGTTCGTTTCGTTTCAGAACATGAACGATTCATTGATGATTTTTGATATCTACGCTTATGTGGCCGATATTACAGCGACGGGTGGTATCAAGAATGAGTTGCGATTCCAGATTGTCGAGCGCTTCCATGAGGAAGGATTACATCTGTCGTCTACCAGGACTGATCTGGTGCTCAGTGTGCCTGAAATCGAAAAACTCTCCGATCTGATGCAGAAGGAGAAAGAGCCGTCATCATCAGCCAAGAAGAAAAAGGCCGTGGCAGAGAAGCCGGAAGTCGACGAGGATGCCGACGACCGGGCTTGATGAACGTTTCGTTCAGTTGCAGTTCAGTTTTGTCCGCTTATAAAGGGGATGACAGAGGGCAATAGGGCTCTTGCGACATTGGACATATCGCGGCGGGAGCGATGGAAAGGTCGGGACGGTATGAACAGAAATCAGGCCAACAGCTTGGGGAAGCTCGTTCTTGGTGCAGCAATCGGTTTTGCGGTTTCGGCTGGCAGCGCCTACGCCGCGCAGATTTCCAATAATGATAGCGGCCCTCAGACGATTGTCGTTACGGAAGGCGCTTCCAAGCGCGAAATGATTGTCGCGCCCGGTGAAACTGTTGAATTCTGCGCCTCGGGCTGCTTTGTAACGTTTCCGAACGGGGACCGCGAAGCGTTGACCGGCGATGAAACGATCACGATCAGTGGTGGCAAAGCCACGTTGAAATAGTTTTCCCATTGCGAAATGTGAAAAGCCGAGGTGTTGCCTCGGCTTTTTTGTATGGAAAGTGTCTCGGTCAGCTGCGAGGCTTGAGGTTTTCCGGATCGTAGAGAGGCTTGTAACCTATCGAAAGCACTTCAACCGGATAAGTCTCACCGAAATATTCCACATTCAGCTTGCGACCTTCCTGACAATAGGCCCATGGCAGGTACGCGAGCGCGATGTTCTTGCCAATCGTCGGGCCATAGGCGACTGAGGTCGTGAAAGACCGGCGGCCAAGTTCGTCAATGAGTGTTTCTCCGGTATCCAAATCCTGTACTGGCATGATGCCGACAGGATACCTGGCCACACCTTTCGAATCGACATTGTCGGTTATGACCAGCGTGCAGAGCATGGCAGGCTGATGCTCGCGGGCGCGATATTCCACATGCTTTGCCTTGCCGCGGAAATCCGCCTCCTTGACCTTCGGGCGAGCAAGATCGGCTTCGAGAAGGTTATACTCGGTCAGCAGATCGGCATTCTGCAGGCGTAAGCTCTTTTCCATGCGACGCGTGTTGGCATAGGTCTCGACGCCTACCGCAATTACGCCGGTGGAGCGAAGCGCATCCCAGACGGCAAGGCCGTCTTCGTAACGCATATGCAATTCCCAACCCTGTTCACCGACATAGGAAATGCGGAACGCGGTAACATCCTTGCCCGCAATCCGGATTGGCTTGATGGCAGCGAAGGGGAAGTTTTCCGCATCAAGACCTTCAGGTCTCTCAACGACCTTCTTCAGGTTCTCGCGCGCATTCGGACCCCAGATGCCGATGGTGACGTATTTTTCCGTCACATCGGTGATCGTAACGTCAAAGCCCTTATCTTCGGCCACGCGGCGCATATAGTGGAAGTCGCGAGGTCCGGCATCGGCACCATTGATCATACGGATGCGGTCTGCCATGCGGATTACCGTGAAGTCGGCCCGCACCATGCCTTCGTCGTCGAGGAAGTGGGTATAGATGCCCTTGCCGATATTGGCATCGCCGCCGATTTTAGCTGCACAGAGCCACTCCATCAGCTCGACATGGTCGGGGCCTTCAATGTCGTACATGGCGAAGTGCGAGAGATTGATGATACCGCAATTTTCGGTCAGTTCGAGGTGTTCGGCATTGGAGACGCGCCAGAAGTGGCGGTTATCCCATTCGTTTTCGCGCACCGGTACGCGATCACCATATTTTTCGAGAAGGTGTTCATTGGCGGCATAGCCGTGCGCGCGTTCCCAGCCGCCAAGCTCCATGAAATGGCCACCGAGTTCGACTTCGCGTTCATAGAATGGTGAGCGGCGGATATTGCGGCCCTTGGAGAAGGGTTCACGCGGATGAACCGCCGGATTGTACACCTTCATCGCCGTTTCCGTGCAGCGATCCCAGATGAACTGCTCGGTCATCTGATGCGGGTAGAAACGGGTATAGTCGACGGCGTGATGATCAATGGACGTGCGACCGTCGGTCATCCAGTCGGCAATGAGCTTACCCATGCCGGGACCGTCCTTGACCCAGATGGCGACTGCATACCATAGGCCGCGCACCTTCTGGCTTTCGCCCATGGATGGGCCGCCGTCGGTCGTGACCTGCAGGAAGCCGTTGAAGGAGTGGCTTTCATTGTAGCCAAGCTCGCCCAGAATGGGCGTCAGCTCGATGGCGCGCTCAAGCGGTTCGAGAATCTGGTCCATCTCAAGATCGCGCTGTGATGGCGAGAGACGTGCTTCATGCTTTTCCAGAAGGTCACGCGGATGGCACAAGCGCGGGTTCTTTTCTTCGTAATAACCCCATTCGATCTGGCCGCCTTCGGCAGTTTTCGGATCGCCGGTGTCGCGCATATAGGCGGAGTTACCCTGATCGCGCATGAGCGGCCAGCCGATTTCCTTACCGGTGCCTTCAAACTCGTTATAGGGACCGAAGAATGTTAGCGGATGGTCAATTGGCATGACTGGCAGGTCTTCACCAACCATTTCGGCAATCAGACGTCCCCAAAGGCCAGCGCAGATGATGACATAGTCAGCTTCGATGGTGCCGCGATGCGTGACGACACCCTTGATGCGTCCGTTTTCGACGATTAGCGACTGGGCCGGTGTGTTGGCGAAGCTTTGTAGCTTGCCTGCAGCTTCAGCCTGATCAATCAGCTTGCCGGCGACGGTCTGCGAGCGCGGAATGACCAGACCGGCATCGGGGTCCCACAGGCCGCCTTGAACCAGGCTTTCCTCGATGAGCGGGAATTTTTCCTTGATCTCTGACGGTTCCATCAGGCGAGCACGAGTGCCGAAAGCTTTACCCGATGCGACCTTGCGCTTGATTTCGTCCATGCGGGCATCGTCACCGACGCGCGCTACCTCGATGCCACCGACGCGGGCGTAATGCCCCATCTTTTCATAGAAATCGATGGAGTAGAGCGTTGTCCAGCACGACAGGAAGTCATGGCTGGTCGCATAGCAGAAGTCCGATGCATGGGCAGTAGAGCCGATGTCGGTCGGGATACCCGATTTGTCGATGCCGACGATATCGTCCCAGCCGCGCTCGATCAGATGGTGTGCCACCGAGGCGCCGACGATACCGCCAAGCCCGACGATCACAACTTTTGCCTTCTTAGGAAACTCTGCCATTTTATGCGTCCCTAGAGCATTTCCAGCAAAAGTGCGTAGCGGTTTTGCGTCGGATAATGCGTGAAAAAGATGGATAGAGCGGCTCCAACGACTCCGTATTACCTGAAACCGCTCTCGTTGGTATTTGACAAAACCATAGTCGTTGCCCGGTCGCGACATTTGCCTTTATACGACATATTCGCAGCGTCAGACGACTGCATCGCAGCTTCTGGAAATCCCGGAAGGTTGAGCATCGGCTGTCCTGTTCGCGACATATCCAACAATCCTGCATCCACAGATGGTCGGTCTGTAGAACTGATTCCGGAAAAGCCTGTATGGTTTTGATTTTATTCTGAAAGCTGACAGTAGTGGAGCTGCTCCATTCAAGATGCAGCTCTATCTTTCTTTAGTGTCGTGCTTAAGCGGCGATGAGCATTTTGCGCTCGGCCCGTTCCTGTTGCGGCGAGCGTCCGTATAATTCCCGATAGCATTTGGAAAAATGCGACGCCGAAACAAAGCCACAGGCGACGGCGACCTCGACCACAGGCATGGACGACTGCAACAATAGATGCCGTGCGCGATCGAGTCGAATTTCCAGATAATAACGTGCCGGAGACCGGCCCATCTCCTGTCGGAAAAGACGCTCCACCTGACGCCGCGAAAGACCAATCGTATGGGCTACATTGATCAGTGCCTGCGGCTCTGAAAGATTGGCTTCCATCATCTCGATGATGGTGAGCACCTTGGAGTTCTGAATGCCGAGACGGGCCCGCAGCGGCAGGCGCTGGCGATCCTGTGGGCTGCGGACACGGTCGGTCAGTGCCTGTTCACAGATCTTGTTGACCAGATTGGCGTCGAAATCATCTCCAATCAGCTTCAGCATCATATCGAGAGAGGCGGTTCCGCCCGCGCAGGTGTAAAGGTTGCCATCGACCTCAAAGAGATCGGCATAGACCTCGGCCTTGGGAAAGGCTTCCGAGAAACCAGGGAGATTTTCCCAGTGAATGGCACAGCGTTTGCCAGATAGAAGCCCGGCCGCGGCCAGTATATGGGCGCCGGTACAAAGTCCACCGACTGCCACGCCGCGATTATATTCCTCACGCAGCCACGCAAAGACCGACTTGTTTCTGAATTCTTCCACGTAGACGCCGGAACAGACGAATACCATTGAGGGCCGCTGCTCGCGCTGCAGGAAACGTCGCTCATCTTCCAGCGATGCATTGACGGCGCATTCCACACCGTTGGATGCGGTCACCGGTTTTCCATCAACCGATGTCAGTCGCCATCTATAGGCGTCATAACCCAGCATCCGATTTGCAATGCGCAATGGCTCAATGGCCGTTGCGAATGCAATCATCGAAAAGTTTGGAACCAGGAAAAAGACAATAGACCGCTTAACCGATGAAGCTTGGATCATGCCCGATCGTTCCCATTCTCGAAAGGCTCTGGCTGCGGTTCCCGACGCAGTTGAAGCCTTGTGTCTCCGTCACGACTCCGGGTCTTTTGGGCCCGGTTTTCTCCGGTCGCTTTCAGACCGGCAATCTTGCTGCGTTGGCCCGGATTCGCAGGGGGAGGGCGATGGCGCAAACAAGATAGTGTTCTATTGAGACACAGAACGGGTAGGTTGCAAAGTGCGGCTAAATGCCTGCCGCGAAAAGGTATTTTAATGTCGGGAAATTGAGGGCGGATCGCATGACCGCCCTCAATTGGCTTTACTGCCCACGCTTGAACTCTGCTGTGTTTTTGGCGATGCCCGGCAGACGATCATCAACGTTTGGCCAGCCGATATCGTGCAATATGTGTTCAGGTAGCGATTCCAGCACACGACGGCTGCGTTTCACCCGACGTTCGTACGACCAGGCTTCGATCTGTTTTTGCACTTCGGAGTAAAATGCCAGAAACCATGACTGTGCGTTCGCAACGGATGACGTTGATGTAAAGCACACGACTGATGCCCGGCCGTTGGGAGCGGATTGGCATTGAACGGTCATTTTCTCTCTCCTCATTCAGGAAGTTCGGTTGATACGCTCGCTGCAGCTCTGCTTGTTCGTGTCCTCAATGTGCATTCTGCTTGACGTTCAATCAAACGAAATATAGAAAGGCTTAAGATCAGAAAATTTGAACAAAGAGTGGAAAACGGAGTCCGTCATGACAGCGCCCGTTCAACATCCCCTTCCGATGCTCGATATCGATGTGCTGCGCACATTTGTGGCAATTGCCGATACGGGAAGTTTCTCCTCTGCTGCGAACGCGGTGTTCCGCACGCCCTCTGCCGTTTCGATGCAGATCAAGAAGTTAGAGGAGCAGATTGGTGTTGCAGTTTTCGATCGGGACGCACGCTCGGTTACGCTGACCAGCGATGGCGAGATTCTGCTCGGATATGCGCGTCGTCTTCTGGCTCTCAATCGAGAGGCAGTCTCGAAATTTGTTGCGCCCACAGTGACCGGAGTGGTTCGGCTTGGGTCGCCGGATGATATCGGCGAATGCGTATTGCCGCTTGTCTTGAAGCGTTTTGCCGAAAGCCATCCGGGCGTAACAGTGGATGTCGTGATCGACCAGAGTAGCAATCTGCGCAAGCGGCTCGATGAGCGACGGCTCGATGTTACGCTGATCAACATGTCTCATACGATACTAAACAAAGGCGATGTGGAAGTTCTGCTGGATGAGGAACTCGTCTGGGCGGGTGCCAAGTGTGGTACGGCTTATCGTCGGGAGCCTCTGCCTCTTTCGATTTGGGAAGAAGGATGTGCCTGGCGCGGCAATGCGCTTGAAGCGCTTGAGACTAGCGGCCGTCCTTACCGCATTGCCTATATGAGCTCACATTCGACAGGACAGCGGGCTGCGATCATGGCTGATCTTGCCATTGCGCCATTTGGTAAAACGCTATTGAGCGATGGAATTGTCGCTCTGGGGCCGGAACATGGTTTGCCCGCTCTGGGACGTTATCAGCTGGGTATAATTGTGAAACCGGAAGCCGGGCCGCACATTCAGGTCGTTGCTGACCATCTGCGGAATGTTTTCGAAGGTTATCGCCGTTCCGGCCGGTTTGAGACTTTTCGTTCCAGCTGATGACAGATCACAGTTTATTGGGGCGGGAACTAATGCATTCTCTTGCCAGCGAAAAACGCTGCGCTAGATTTCTTTTGTGACAGCCGAGTGAATCGGCTTCACCGCCAGATGCCGGGCAGGGGCTTCGTATGTGGCGGGAGGCATAACTGGTTTGAATAGACTTGGAACTCTATGCACCTACCCCTGAAGGGGGAGGATTGCACATCCCATTGGAGAGACTGTCATGAAGCTGACCCGACTTGTCCCAGTTGCTATCGTTCTCTGCGCATTCACGCTTGCGTCCTGTGCAAATACTGTACGCGGCGTTGGCCGCGACGTAAAAGGCACCGCTAATGCGGTTCAGGAAACAGTAGAATAAGAGAATAAATGGCCCGGGTTTCCCGGGCCTTTCCTTTATGGAACCAGAAAATAGCTGACGGTTATGTGCTTGTCTGGTCGGGTTTTATATTCAATCTCGGTGGTAGCGATACCGTCATGAGGTATTGTGATGTTCGCATTTTGCAACAAGGTAGCAATGCGTTCATTGGGTTCAGCGCCACCGAACCACATAACGAGTACGGGTGATGTCAGGTGAGCTCTGGCATCTGGCGTTTCGGGATGAACCACACGCAACGACGAATCAAATAGTCTGAAATTGCCCGGTATCTGTGCATTGTCCGTCAAGATCGTCTTGAACGGGCCTTTCGCCTGCACTTCCTCGTAGAAATGACGATAATCGAGCTGACCGTAAGGCGGAGAGCTGGAGCCATAGGTCAGGTAATAGCTTAGCACCGGTGGGACGATAAGAGCTACGACAGCGCTCACGACAGCGAAGTCGATCAAGGCCCGGTTTCCGGTCCTGTAACGAGCAAAAAGGCTCGCCATCAGTGCCGGAGTGAGGAACAGAACGGGCTGCAGCCAGCGATCTTTCACGTTATTTGCGCCGGTGGCGATAACGCCAACGAGAACAATAACCAGTCCGACTAGGATCAAGAGCCGCAGGAATTTCTCGCCGGTGGTCAGCGGAACGGAGGGGGCGGTTTTCTTCTGCCAGTGAATGAGTGCGATGATACCCGCGATTGCCAGGGCAAGGATCGAGAACAGAAAGGCTGCTTCTATCAGGCTCTCGACGCCCATCAGCCGGTCGAAGAAGACATTGCCGGAAGCGCCGATTTCAAACTTGCTCGCGCGCGCCATGACGCTGGATTTGTGTGCGAACATCCAGAGCGCAGTTGGTCCGAAGCAGATGGCGAATGCCAGAATCGTAACGAAACTCAGCTTGGAGAGCAGTATCCGGCGGTATTCGGGAATGAGAAGTCCTGTCATGATCAGCATGATCAGGAAGAATGAGGCATTGAATTTGCCCAAGATAGCTGCAGCCATCGCGATGCCTAATGCGGCGGCAGAGACGACACTGCGCCTGCGCATATGCCAGGCAAAGGCCAGGAAGGCCCAGCCACAACCGGCGGTGCCTGCAACTGAATGGGTCAGGGCGCGTTGTGATTCCCACCCGATTTGCGGGATGAGAAACAGACCAAGCATACCGGCTGACGCGACGATGCGCGAAAAACCGAGCAGTCTCATAGCGCCGTAAACGCTTAGGAACAAGCTTGCAAGAATGCTGAATTTCACGATCTGGAGTGTGAGCATCGATGTGCCCAGCACCGATGCAACCAGATTGGTAATCCAGGTATAGAGAGGGGGTTGTGATCCGCCATACCCCCAGTCCAGGTAGCCAATATTGGCCAACTGCTCGGCGTCATCAAGGCCTGCGCCGTTGGAAACAACGGTGACGAGAATGGTTTGGAACGCGAAATAGCACAGCACAAAAATTACAGCCAAAGGCAGACCGAAAAGTTTCTTATCGGCAGTGGAAACAGCGGTGGCTGGTCGTTGTGCAGTCAAATTCATTGCCCTGAATAAAAATCACCTGTGTAGCAGGCTTCATTGGAAGCGCTCTGCATTTCACAGGATTATGTCCGGATTTCAATCGAACAGCTCTAAATGTTTTGTAACAAAGGCGTGTAATTGTGCATTCCCTTGTGATCAAGGGCAACGGGCCAGTTTCAGGCAACTATTTGTAGGCTGAAATGGCAAAAACCGCGCTGCCAGAGGTGCACGGTTTTGCCAATTACGCATGGCATCTCCGCCGAACAATACACTGGCGGGATATACTGAGCTCCGGTACGCAGTACCAGATCCGGAGCGTTGAGCCGGGGGAACCCGTCTCGTGCTCCTTTCTAGCCCAACATCGTTACCGTACGGTTATCAGAGACTTAAGCAAATCTAAACAATGCGATTTTTTGCGTGGGCAATTGTTTACTTTGCTCCTGATTTGGAGCGCAGGTAATTGATGATGCCTGAGAAGTCTTCCGCGCCATGGCCTTCACCATCAAAAAGACTGTAAAGTTCCTGTGCATGTGCACCGAGCGGTGTTTCAGCGCCAGCGCTTTGCGCGGCTTCCTGCGAGAGCTTGAGGTCTTTCAGCATCAAAGCTGCCGCAAAACCGGGTTTATAGTCGCGGTTTGCAGGTGATGTTGGAACCGGTCCCGGAACCGGACAGTAGGTTGTCAGTGACCAGCATTGCCCCGATGATGTTGACGCCACATCGAAGAGCGCTTGGTGGGACAGGCCCAGTTTCTCAGCCAGAACAAAGGCCTCGCTGACACCGATCATCGATATGCCGAGGATCATGTTGTTGCAGATTTTCGCCGCTTGTCCTGCGCCGTCACCGCCGCAATGCACGATCTTTCCAGCCATTGGCTGCAGGATCGGCTCTCCGCGTGTGAATGCGTCGTCGCTGCCGCCAGCCATGAAAGTCAATGTCCCTGCGGAAGCGCCACCGGTGCCACCGGAAACAGGCGCATCAATGGAAAGATGTCCGTGGCTTGCGGCCAGCTCATGTGCCTTGCGTGCTGAATCTACATCGATTGTCGAACAGTCGATGAACAGTGAGTCTTTTCGAGCATTTGGTGCAATGTCCTCATAGACGGAGAGAACGTGTTTTCCGGCGGGCAGCATGGTGATCACCACGTCAACGTCGGCAACCGCATCCTGCGCGCTCGAGGCTATCGAGAGACCATTGGCCTTTGCCTCATCGAGATGTTGCGGCAGGAGGTCGAAGCCGCGAACGGTGTGACCGGCTTTCACGAGGTTGGCGGCCATCGGGCCACCCATATTGCCAAGGCCGATAAATGCTATTGTGGCCATAAAAAATTCCTCCCTTGGCGGTTACTAATTCAGAACTAGCGTCCGATCATCTGGCGTGCGATGATCACACGCATGATCTCGTTCGTACCTTCGAGGATCTGGTGTACGCGCAGATCGCGGACAAGCTTTTCGATCCCGTATTCATGCAGATAGCCGTAGCCGCCGAAGAGCTGCAGCGCTTCGTTCGCCACATTGAAACCCGTGTCAGTGACAAAGCGCTTGGCCATTGCCGACCATTTGCCCGCGTCGTGGGTTTTGCGATCAAGCTTGCTGGCAGCGGAGTAAAGAAGAAGGCGTGACGCGGAGAGTTCCGTCTCCATGTCCGCCAGGCGGAATTGCAGCGCTTGAAAACGGTCAATTGTCTGACCGAAGGCTTTGCGCTGGCTGCAATATTCCAGTGACTTGTCGAGCGCCGATTGCGCGCCGCCGAGCGAACAGGCAGCAATATTGAGCCGACCGCCGTCAAGCCCGGCCATCGCTATGCGAAACCCCGTTCCTTCATCACCGAGAAGGTTTTCAGCCGGGACGCGACAATTGTCGAAAATGACGGTTCTTGTCGGTTGTGCGTTCCAGCCCATCTTGAATTCATTTGCGCCAAACGAAAGGCCGGGTGCATCTTTTGGCACAACGATGGTGGAAATCCCCTTGGGGCCGTCCTCGCCGGTACGCACCATCGTCACATAGACATCCGTGGCGCCTGCACCGGAAATGAACTGCTTGGAACCATTGAGGATATAATGATCGCCATCGCGTGTAGCGCGTGTTCTGAGCGCCGCCGCATCCGAACCCGATCCGGGCTCCGTCAGGCAGTAGCTGGCAAGCCATTCCATTGACGTGAGCTTTGGCAAAAAGCGCAGGCGCTGTTCGTCATTGCCGAAAGTGTCGATCATCCATGCGGCCATGTTGTGGATGGAGACGAAAGCCGAGAATGAAGGGCATGCAGTTGCCAGTGCTTCAAAAATGAGCACTGCGTCGAGCCGCTTCAGCGCCGAGCCGCCCACGTCTTCACGCACATAAATGCCGCCCATGCCGAGCGGTCCGGTCTCTTGCAATACGTCGACGGGGAAATGCTTGTCGCGGTCCCATTGCAATGCATGCGGGGCAACGCGATCACTGGCGAAGGCTCGCGCCATATCCTGAATGGCAAGCTGATCTTCGTTCAGTTCGTACTGGTTCTGGTCGGCAGCATCCATGGTTTCCTCCCTGTAGCACCGCACCTTTTCACCGGACTAGATCATAACCGTGTGAGACTGCCAACGCTCCATTGGAATAATGTTGCTCACATTTGTAATAAACTGATGCGCATTTTTGCATAGACGCTCGCCGATTGAGGTCCCGTTGCCAGAAAGTTCAGTTTAAGCTACGCAGCAGTCCATGGCACGCGCAATCATGTTTCAGGGAACGGGTTCGGACGTCGGCAAAAGTGTTCTTGTTGCCGGATTATGCCGGGTTGCGCGCAATCGCGGCCTGAATGTTCGGCCGTTTAAGCCGCAAAACATGTCCAACAATGCGGCGGTCAGCGACGACGGAGGCGAAATTGGTCGGGCGCAGTGGTTGCAGGCGCTGGCTTGCGGTGTGCCGTCGTCTGTCCATATGAATCCGGTACTCCTCAAACCGCAGACTGACATGGGTAGTCAGGTTGTCGTGCAGGGACAAGTGCGAGGCGAGGCGCGCGGGCGCTATTATCAGGAATTGAAGCCGCAGCTTATGGCGGCTGTCATGGAATCGTTTGCCAGGGTTGGCGAAGGCGCGGACCTTGTGCTGGTGGAAGGGGCAGGGTCACCAGCTGAAATCAATCTGCGGGCCGGTGATATCGCCAATATGGGGTTTGCCACACAGGCCGATGTCCCGGTTGTTCTGGTCGGCGACATAGACAGAGGTGGCGTGATTGCGTCTCTCGTCGGCACACACACTATTCTGTCCGAACAGGACCGCGCCATGGTTCGCGGATTTCTGATCAACAAGTTCCGGGGCGATATTTCGCTTTTTGATGACGGGCTGGCTGCCATTACCCGGTTTACCGGCTGGCGCTCTTTCGGCGTGGTTCCGTGGCTGAAAGCAGTATCGCGATTGCCAGCCGAAGATTCGGTCGTTCTTGAGCGTGCGGTACGTGGAGACAAGAAGTCGCTTGTGGTTGCTGTGCCGATGTTGCCGCGCATCGCCAACTTCGATGATCTTGATCCGCTAAAGGCTGAACCGGATGTAGAAGTGGTCATGGTGCCGCCTGGTTCGTGTATTCCCGGCGATGCGGGCCTTGTCGTTCTGCCGGGGACAAAGTCCACGATAGCCGATATGCAGGCGGTTCGGGACAATGGCTGGGATCGCCAATTATCTGCCCACGTGAAACGAGGCGGTCATGTACTTGGTATCTGCGGCGGGTTCCAGATGCTTGGTCGCCACATCAGCGATCCTGCTGGTATCGAGGGGCATGTACGCGACATTGATGGTCTTGGGCTGCTCGATATCGAAACGGTGATGGAACCTGAAAAAGTGGTCCGCAACGTGCAGGCGACCGCGCTTCTCCATAATGTGCCGCTGGAAGGTTATGAAATCCATATCGGACGAACGACCGGACCGGATATGGGGCGGCCTTTCGCCCGAATTGGCGAGCATGACGATGGAGCCATATCGCCAGACGGGCACATAATGGGAACTTACCTCCACGGTGTTTTCAATGCAGACGAATTTCGCCGGAGATTTCTGGAGGATCTTGGTGTGCGTAGCAGTTCAGTAAACTATCGCGCCGGCGTTGAGGCTGCATTGGATGAGCTGGCCGAAGGGCTGGACGCATGTCTCGATATCGATGCACTGTTTAACTTGAAATGAGGTCGTCAATCATCGGTCGCGATTGACGACGATGGGGCGAAAGCCTAGTGTCGAAACCATGCAACAGGTTTTTGCCGGGACGAATCCCGGCAATACCAAAAAGGGAATGCGACGGACGGACCCAATCCGGGCGTCTTTATCGCAGCCGACCCCGCGACTGTAGAGCGGAGAGGGATGAGGCAAGCCGGGCAACCGGTAACCACTGGAGGCTGTAAAGCTTCTGGGAAGGTAGTTTCAATCCCCGTGACCCGTGAGCCAGGAGACCTGCCTGCTGCGTGAGGGCATTGAGCCCGAGCCCCATGGGAGGTTTTTCCCTGCTGCCTGCACGGAGGTTGTCATGGCTGCACGTACTCAAAATTCTGTTTCCAGCACACTCGCAATGCCGCTCGCTGCCCGTCTGGGCACGGCTGTGGTTTCACTGCTTCTCGGCGCGTTCCTGATCTACGGCGTAGGGCTTGCTCATTCCGATACGCTGCACGATTCAGCGCACGATACGCGTCATTCCTATGGTTTTCCCTGCCACTGAGCAGTTTTACATCTTTCGGAATTGAAGCTGAGCAAAGCTCGATGGTGGACGGCCATCGGCGCGAAATTGCTATTGAGGGACAGAAATGTTGATCCGTTATTTGTTGGCGACGCTTGCTGCGGGGCTTCTGGCCGGGCTGCTGGTTACTCCCGCCATGTATTTGAAGACAGTGCCTTTGATCCTGCAGGCCGAAACCTATGAAGATGCTGGCGGTGGCCATAGTCACGGCGAGGCGGAAGCCACACCGCATGATCATGGCGCCGCTGCCGAAAGTGCCGAGGAAGAAGGGGCTGAACTACCATTTGGGCGGTTGGGCAATACGATCCTTGCCAATCTCGTAGCAGGTGCAGGTTTTGCCTTGCTGCTTGGTGGCGTGGCCTTGCTTCTCGGACGCCGCATTACGGTGCAGAATGGGATTTATTGGGGCGTTGCCGGTTTCTTCGCGGTCGCGTTTCTACCCGCGTTGGGCTTATCACCCGAATTACCGGCAATGCCTGCGGCTGATCTGGCTGAACGTCAGCTCTGGTGGCTCGCTACCGTGGTGCTGAGCGGTTTAGGCCTCTATCTCATCGTGTTGCGCCAGGAAATCTGGGCAAAGGCCCTCGGTCTGGTGCTGATCGTGGCGCCGCATCTTTATGGTGCTCCGCATCCCGAAGACATCTCGTCACCGATTCCATCACTGCTTGCTTCGCAATATGCGGTCGCATCGCTGGCGACGAACCTGTTCATGTGGGCCGTGATCGGCCTCGCACTTGGCTGGTTCATCCAGCACTACGCATCGTCCGAGATTGAGGGCTGATGAAAATGGCTTCGCCGGGAAAATCGGTTCTGGTTCTTGGCGGAGCCCGTTCGGGTAAGTCGTCCTATGCCGAGAAGATGGTTGAGTCCTCGGGGCTTCAGCCGCTCTATCTGGCAACAGGACGCGCCTTCGACAAGGAAATGGAAAACCGCATTGCCATTCATCGCGACCGACGTGGTTCCGAATGGCAGACGGTGGAGGAGCCACTCGATCTGATCGGTGCACTGACATTGAATGCTGCTACGGATCGGTTCGTGCTGGTCGATTGCCTGACCCTGTGGTTGACCAATCTGATGATGGCCGAGCGCGATATAACGACAGAGACGGCAAGTCTTGTCGCCATGCTGCCGAATCTTGCCGGGCCTGTGGTTTTTGTTTCGAGCGAAGTTGGACTTGGGATCGTGCCTGAAAATCGCATGGCACGGGAATTTCGCGATCATGCAGGCTTTCTGCATCAGGCAGTGGCCGCGATTGCGGATGAAGTTTATTTCATGGCGGCAGGGTTGCCGCTCAGGATGAAGGGATAAATCGATGCAGGGACAGAAAATTCCCGCAACAGTCATCACGGGTTTTCTCGGATCGGGCAAAACGACGATGATCCGCAACCTGTTGGAAAACGCCAATGGAAAACGCATTGCGTTGATCATCAATGAGTTCGGCGACCTCGGTGTCGATGGCGGTATTCTGAAAGGTTGCGGTATCGAGACTTGCCGCGAAGAAGACGTGATCGAACTCAATAATGGTTGCATCTGCTGCACCGTTGCCGATGATTTTATCCCGACCATGACCAGGCTTCTGGACCGCGCTGATCGCCCCGATCATATCGTGATCGAGACGTCCGGTTTGGCCTTGCCGCAGCCGCTGGTCGCGGCATTCAACTGGCCGGAAATCAAGACGCAGGTGACGGTCGATGGCGTGGTGACGGTGATCGACGCCGCCGCCGTCGCGGAGGGGCGTTTTGCCGATGATCACGACAGGGTGGATGCGCAGCGGGCGGCGGACGAATCTCTTGATCATGAAAGCCCCTTAGAAGAACTTTTTGAGGATCAGATTCATGCAGCCGATCTGATTGTTCTCAACAAGGCCGATCTGATTGACGCCTCGATGCTCGACGGTGTTAAGGCCGATGTGGCCGAGCGTTCGTCGCGCCGGGTGAATATGGTTCCTGCGAGCTTTGGCAAGCTTGGGGTTGACGTTCTGCTCGGCCTTGGCGTTGGCACGGAAGACGACATCGCCAACCGCAAATCCCACCATGAAATCCATCATGCGGATGGACACGAGCACGATCATGACGAGTTCGAGAGCTTCGTGGTCGAAGCGGGCTCTGTGGCGGATCCCAAGCTATTCACGGAAAAGCTGAAAGCAGTCATCGCGGAACACGATATTCTTCGCCTGAAAGGCTTTGTCGATGTGCCGGGCAAGCCGATGCGTCTGGTCGTTCAGGCGGTCGGTTCGCGTATCGAACATTACTTTGACCGTCCATGGGGCAAGGATGAAACGCGCTCTACGCGGTTGGTTGTGATCGGGCTGCATGACATCGATGAAGCAGCCATTGCCAAGGCCGTGAAAGACGCTGTCTGACCGATGCATCTTCTTCTTGCCCAGAAAGGAACAATCAGCGACGGCAATGAGGCTGTCGATCTCGGCCAGACGCCGGGAGAGATATTGTTCCTTTCCGCCGCCGATACGGAACTGGCCAGTCTGGCGCAGGCACACAGACTTGCGCCGGATTTGCCAAGCTTGCGACTGGCCAATTTCCTGAGTCTCACCCATCCCATGTCGGTGGACGCTTATGTGGAGCGTACTGTCAGATATGCGAGCCTCATCGTGGTGCGCATCATTGGCGGCGAGACATACTGGCCTTACGGGTTAGAAGCGCTGCATGCTTGCGCACTCAATCACGGTATCAAGATTGCCGTATTGCCGGGAGACGACAAGCCGGATCATGGGCTGGACCGGTTTTCAACGATCTCTGCGCACGAGCGAAATGAACTCTGGCAGTATCTGATCGAGGGCGGGGCTGTGAATGCCGGCGCATTCCTTCACTACTGCGCTGCGCTGATTGCGGGTTCCGAGAAGCCTGAAAGTGCTGCACCTCTGCTCAAGGCTGGTCTGTGGTGGCCGGGAGAGCATGTCTCCTCGCTGGATAGTATTCGCACGCACTGGAGCGATGCAAAAGCACCTGTCGCTGGCATTATTTTCTATCGGGCGCTGGTGCAAAGCGGACAGACGCAGCCCGTCGATGCGCTGATTGCTGCTTTGCAGGCAAAAGGTCTCAATCCGCTTCCGATATTCGTTTCGAGCCTCAAGGATCGATTGTCTGCCGCAGTCGTCGACGGTCTGATCGAGGATTGTCCGCTGGATATCGTTTTGAATGCCACGGGGTTTGCAATTTCTTCGCCGGGGGCGGAGCGCAAGCCGACTGTCCTCGACAAGCGCGGCAATATGGTGTTGCAGGTGATTTTCTCCGGCACACCGAAGGCAGTTTGGGAAACGTCACAGCAGGGCATGTTGGCGCGCGATCTGGCGATGAATGTCGCTTTGCCCGAAGTGGACGGGCGTGTGCTTTCGCGTGCCGTGTCCTTCAAGTCGGCAAAACAGTTTGATTCGGCAGTGGAAGCGAATATCGTGACGCACGAGCCGCATGAAAACCGCGTGGGTTTTGTGGCGCAGCTCGCTGCAAACTGGGCGCGGTTGAAGCGGAAATCGCCCAATGACAGACGTGTTGCGCTTATCCTTGCGAATTATCCGAACCGCGACGGGCGGCTCGGAAACGGGGTAGGGCTCGATACGCCAGCCGGAACGGTTGAAGTACTGCACGCCATGGCGAAGGGCGGCTATCCCGTCGCTGACCTGCCCGTGGACGGTGATGCATTGATGCGTGCGTTGACGGCAGGCCCGACCAATGCTGCGCGTGACGGACGTGAGATTCGCGAAACGATTTCACTGAATCAATACAAGGTTTTCTTCAAAAAACTTCCCATTGCGATTCAGAAAGAAATCGAAGAGCGTTGGGGGGCGCCGGAAGATGACCCTTATTTTGCGCAGGAGCTTGTCGCTTTCGCATTGCCGTTGATGCGGCTGGGCGAAACTTTTGTCGGTATCCAGCCTGCACGGGGCTACAATATCGACCCGAAAGAGACTTATCACTCGCCTGATCTGGTGCCGCCGCACGGTTATATTGCCTTCTACGCTTTTCTGCGCGAGGTCGCCGGCATCGATGCCATTGTGCATATGGGCAAACATGGAAATCTGGAATGGCTGCCAGGGAAGGCGCTTGCGCTGTCCGAAAACTGCTACCCCGAGGCCGTGTTCGGTCCTACACCGCATATCTATCCTTTCATCGTGAATGATCCGGGCGAAGGCACGCAGGCCAAGCGTCGCGCCAGCGCGGTTATTATCGACCACCTGACGCCGCCGCTGACGCGCGCTGAAAGTTATGGGCCGCTGAAAGACCTTGAAGCGCTGGTGGACGAATATTACGAGGCCTCCGGCGTCGATCCGCGCCGCCTGCTCAGACTGAAAGGACAGATACTCGATCTCGTGCGCGACATCGGGCTTGATCGCGATGCGGGCATTCACGACCATGACGATGAGGACATGGCGTTGCAAAAGCTCGACGCCTATCTCTGTGATCTCAAGGAAATGCAGATACGCGACGGTCTGCATATTTTCGGGCTGGCGCCTGAAGGCAGGTTGCTAACCGATCTTCTGGTTGCACTGGCACGTGTGCCGCGTGGCGTGCCGGTTTCGCTTGGCGGCGCGCCGGGCGATCAAAGTCTCCAGCGTGCAATCGCTGCGGATTGCGGGCTTGGCGAAACATTCGATCCGCTGGACTGCAATATGGCAGAGGCGTGGACGGGTGCCAAACCGGAACTCCTGCTGGCTGCGAGCCCTGCAACATGGCGCATTGCGGGCGATACGGTGGAGCGTATCGAACTGCTGGCCGCCAGCTTTGTTGCAGGCGCGATAGAGTGCCCCGCAGACTGGCCGCAGGCGCAGGCGGTTCTCCAATCCATAGAAGAACATCTGCGCCCCATGGTGGTTTCCTGTGGGCCTTCGGAAATAGGTGGATTTCTTGCCGCACTTGGCGGGCGGTTTGTGCCGCCGGGACCATCCGGTGCACCGACACGCGGCCGTCCCGATGTGCTGCCAACCGGTCGCAATTTCTTCTCTACTGATAGTCGCGCCGTTCCCACTCCGGCAGCATGGGAACTGGGACGCAAATCGGCGGAGCTCCTGATTACCCGTTATACGCAGGATCACGGTGAATGGCCGACATCGTTCGGCCTAACCGCGTGGGGTACATCGAATATGCGCACCGGCGGTGATGATATTGCGCAGGCTTTGGCGCTGATCGGCGTCAAGCCGGTCTGGGATATGGCGTCACGCCGGGTAACCGGATACGAAATTGTTCCGATTGCAAAGCTTGGCCGTCCACGTGTCGATGTGACATTGCGCATTTCCGGCTTTTTCCGCGACGCGTTTCCAGAACAGATTGCATTGTTCGACAAGGCCGTGCGTGCAGTAGGCGCTCTTGATGAGGATGCCGAAGACAATCCAATCGCAGCACGCATGCGGATTGAGCAAGCGCGCCTCGTTGCAGAAGGGGCAGACGAAAAGACTGCGGAGCGGCGTGCAGGCTATCGTGTCTTCGGGGCCAAACCCGGCGCTTATGGAGCAGGCCTGCAGGCATTGATCGACGAGAACGGCTGGGCGGGACGCAACGATCTGGCGGAAGCCTGGCTTGTCTGGGGCGGTTACGCCTATGGCGCAGGCGAGGAAGGGCAGGCTGAGCGCGGCCTTCTCGAAGAACAGCTGCGTTCGGTTCAGGCTGTTGTGCAAAATCAGGACAATCGTGAGCACGACCTTCTCGATAGCGACGATTACTACCAGTTCGAAGGTGGGATGGCTGCGACCGTTGAAAGTTTGAGTGGCGCAATGCCCGCAGTTTATCATAACGACCATTCCCGCCCGGAAAAGCCGGTGATCCGTGCGCTGGAAGAAGAACTTTCGCGCGTCGTACGCGGTCGCGCAGCCAACCCCAAATGGATCGCAGGCGTCATGCGCCACGGCTATAAGGGTGCGGCAGAGATTGCGGCAACTGTCGACTATCTGTTCGCCTTCGCGGCGACCACCGGCAAGGTTGGGAACCATCATTTCGAGGCGGTCTATCAGGCTTATATCGCCGACAAGTCGGTGCATGATTTCATGGCCGAGAAAAACCCGGCAGCACTTGCCGAGACGGCAGCGAAACTCAACGATGCTATCTTGCGCGGCTTCTGGACGCCTCGCTCCAACTCTGCGCGGTTCGAGCTGGAAACATTGAGTTCAAATCTTCAAAAATTGAATCCGGAAAGGGCGGTAAATGGCTGAGAAATCGGAAAAACTTCTTTCGATGACGGAAGAGGAACTGAATGCACGCCATGCGGACAAGATGCGCAAGAAGAAAGCTGCCCGCGACAAGATTCAGGCGACAAAGACTGAAGAAAAAGGGTTGGTGATCGTCCATACCGGTAAAGGCAAGGGCAAGTCGACTGCCGGTTTCGGGATGGTTTTCCGTGCGCTGGGTCACGGAATGAAAATCGGCGTCGTGCAGTTCGTCAAAGGCTCGTGGGACACGGGTGAGCGCTGGGTGCTCGAAAAATTCCCCGAACAGGTGACTATTTCAGCGCTAGGCGAAGGCTTTACCTGGGAGACTCAAGACCGGACGCGAGATATCGCCATGGCGCGTGGGGCATGGGAACAAGCCAAAGCCATGATATTGGATGAAAGCTACGATATGGTGCTTTGTGATGAGCTGAATATCGTGCTTCGCTACGATTATCTACCGGTCGAGGAAGTGATCGAGGTTCTCGAAGCGAAGCCGGAGATGAAGCATGTCATCATTACCGGTCGCAATGCCAAGGATGAGCTGATTGAAGCGGCCGACCTCGTGACGGAGATGGAAATGATAAAGCATCCGTTCCGCTCTGGTGTGAAGGCACAGAAGGGTATTGAGTTTTGATGATTGCTAGCTGGCAATTCTGGGCACTGATGTCGGCGGTGTTTGCCGCATTGACCGCCATCTTCGCTAAGGTCGGTATTCAGGGCATCAATTCTGATTTCGCCACGCTCGTGCGCACGCTGGTCATCATTGGCGCGTTGTGCCTGTTCCTGACCGTTACCGGCCAATGGCAGAAACCCGGCGAGATTTCCGGAAAGTCGTGGCTGTTTCTGGTGCTTTCAGGTCTGGCGACCGGTGCTTCGTGGCTTGCCTATTTCCGGGCCTTGCAGATCGGGGATGCATCGCGCGTCGCGCCGATTGATAAATTGTCGGTTGTGCTGGTGGCACTGTTCGGTGCGGCATTCCTTGGCGAGCGCATGTCCACCCTCAACTGGTTTGGCATTCTGCTTATCGGCTGCGGCGTGGTGCTGGTAGCGCTTCGGATTTAAAAGCCAACCCACTGGCGCAGCGGATTGGTTCCGTCCATCAAAAGGCGAACTGCCAGCGCCAGGCTGACAACGATCAAAAGCGGTTTGATAATGCGTGAGCCGACCTTCATGGCGAGGCTTGCGCCAATCTGTGCACCGATAAACTGGGCGACGCCCATACAGATACCGATCTTCCAGTTGATAACGCCGACAGCGGCAAAGGTTGCAAAGCCGCCGACATTGGACGCGCAGTTGAGAAGTTTCGTATGGGCCGTAGCTTTCAGCACACCGAAACCGGCCAGTGCCACGAATGCGAGCATGAAGAACGATCCGGTTCCGGGACCAAAGAGGCCATCGTAAAATCCGATCAGCGGGACAAGCGTTACGCCGAAAAGAAACGG
The DNA here is from genome assembly GCF_002252535.1 of Brucella lupini. Taxonomy (NCBI): domain Bacteria; kingdom Pseudomonadati; phylum Pseudomonadota; class Alphaproteobacteria; order Hyphomicrobiales; family Brucellaceae; genus Brucella; species Brucella lupini. Next base: position 31,971 of record NZ_NNRN01000035.1, on the reverse strand, counting down.
GCCGATACGTCGCGCACGATCAACATCGCCAAGACTCGGCTTGATGGCAAAATAAACCGCAATCGCGATGAGGAGGATTGGCAGCGCTGCACGCATGATGTCGACCGGCAGAACCGTTGCGAGTAAAGCGCCGAACACTGAGCCGATGAGCGATGCAAGTGCTTCAGGCCACTGTTCCTTGATGTTTACATGCCCTTTGCGCGCATAGGCGATGGTTGCCGATGACGAGCCGAACAAGCCTTGCAGCTTGTTCGTGCCAAGCGCTTCAACGGGTGGAACTCCGGCCAGCAACAAGGCGGGAATTGTAATCATTCCGCCACCACCGGCGATGGAATCGATGATCCCGGCGATGAATGCCGCAGCCGTCAGGAGCAGGGTAAGCGTATCGAAAAATTCAAGCATCGGGGAAGCCCAAGGGAGAGGTGGGCGCAACATAGAGCAGCTGCTTTCCTAACGCTAGTCGGACAAGGATAATCTCCGAAGAAAGCCAGTGCGTTGAGCGAGATTGTTTTCCGGTGTATCCGGCGCTATTCATTATATTCAGGCTGAAAGTTTTGAGGGGTTCCATGAGCGAGAGCATCTTTGAGCGGATTACCGCTTTTCTCAGCAAGAAGAGCGCCGTGCAGCGCGTGGCCGATGATCCGGCGCTCGCATCTGAATTGCTTTTGCTGTTGCATGTGGTGTTTGCCGATGGCGACCAGCATCCGGCTGAAATAGCGGCGTTCAAGGAAATTGCCGAAAGGAATTTCGGCATTCCGCCGGAAGAGCTTCCGGAAGTGGCCGAGTATCTCAAGGATTTCGCTTACGAGACCACAACCAAGCAAGCTGCCAACATGCTGGCCGAGATGGCGCCGGATCGCCGTTTGGCGCTGCTTAGTGACCTCGTAAAGATTGCCTGTTCCGATCACCGGCTTGACCGTTCCGAGGCAACGATGATCCAGCGCATTGCCGATACACTCGGCGTCAAGCCGGAAGAGCTGCACAAAGCACGCCAGTCGTCGCCCTGTGGGTTCTAAAAACTACAGCACAGTCCTCGGCATGGGCGGTTCGTCCGGCGTGACATTCGACGAGCTTTTGGCTTTGGCCGATCAGGTGTTGTCGCAAGGCTGCTGTTCGCGGCCTGACGCTATCGCAACGTTGAGTACCAAGTGTGGCGAGCTCGCATGGAACGAGCTTGCAGCGCACTATGAATGTGCGCTGTGTTTCTTCGATGCCGAGCGGCTGGAAAAGGAAACTCCGCGTCTCGAAAACCCATCGGAGACTGTTCTCGAGGCAGTTGGATGTCATGGTGTCGCTGAAGCGGCTGCGCTTGCTGCCACCGGTCCGAATGGCTTTCTTGTGGTCGAGAAAACCGTATCAGGCCGGGCAACTGCCGCATTGGCTGTCGCCCGGTCCCGACTTCAGATTATGCGGCAATAGTCTTACGTCGCTGAATAATGTAGGCCACGAGCGTAGCGATCGAAAGCAGAGTTGCGGTCGCTGTGATGACGGCAACATAAGCACTCTCAAAAGCCGCCGACGCCAGCGCCGTCAGAGTTTGTGCATCTGCTGGCGGTAGGGATTGAGCTGCCAGAAGCGCTTCGTCCAGACTATCGCGCACGATTGCGGGGATACCTGCGCCTTCAGGGATCACAAGGCTTGCCGTGTAGAATACGGACAGAATGCTTCCGAAAACCGTGACACCGAGAGCGTTGCCGAGTTCAAAGGAAACTTCTTCAACGGAAGCTGCCATGCCTGCCTTTTCAACCGGTGCATTGGTCATGATCGCCGACGATGCACCTGTCATGGCAGCTCCCACGCCGAAGCCGAGAATCGCAAGCCCGACCAGATAGAACGATGCCGAAGTCTTGTAAGTCAGAATGTAGACAATAACGCCAAGTGCTGTGATCCCCAGCGACGACCACAGAAGCTTGCCGGTACCAAGGCGCGGGAGCATGATGCCAGCGAGCGGCCCTGCAACGAAAGCGGCCAGAGGAATAGGCAGGATTGATAATCCGGCATGCAAGGGTGTCATGCCTTCGATCAGCTGCATGCGCTGGCTGAAGACGAGCTCCATCCCCGTCATTGAACCGGACGCCACCAGAGCTGCGAAAACACCCATCGAAAACAGCTTGTTGTTGAACAGAGAGAAGTCGATCAGCGGTGCTTCGCTTGCGAGCTGCCTGCGCACGAAGATGAATGATGCGACCAACCCGATTGCCAGCGCGGCTGTAAATACAGTCATGGACGCATCGCGCTTTGCGAGTTCCTTCACGGCATAGGTGAGTGCAATCAATCCAACCATAATCTGGATCGAACCGATCAAATCCCATTTGCGCTTGGAGCCGAGCGGACGGTTTTCAAGTGTGAAGACGGAGAGTGACAGCGCAACCAGTACGACGGGTACGTTGATAAGGAAGACCGATCCCCACCAGAAATATTCCAGCAGAACGCCGCCTGCCACAGGGCCGATGGCGGCACCGCCTGATGCAATAGCCGCCCAGATGCCGATTGCAAGCGAGCGCTCCTTGTCATCGGTGAACGTCAACCGAATGATGGAGAGCGTTGCGGGCATCATCATGGCTGCGCCGCAAGCGAGAAATGCGCGAGCGGCAATAAGGAATTCCGGGTTTGGCGAGTAGGCCGCGCAAAGAGAGGCAAGTCCGAAAACTGCGAGTCCAGACATGAACATACGCTTGTGGCCGACCTTGTCGCCAAGCGTTCCTAGGCCGGGCAGGAGACCTGCAACGACGAGCGGATAGATGTTCATGATCCAGAGCTTTTCGGAAGCGCTGGCCGCGAGATCGTGGGTGAGGCGGGGTAGCGCCGTATAAAGCACCGTCATGTCCACGACGATCAGAAACAATGCGCTGGAAACAATGGTCAGAACCAGCCAGCGATTTTTCGGCAACATTGGATAGCACCTTTTCAATACGCTTGTATTCAAACTTGCGAGGAGGGCTCACTTAATATAAATCCGTCTGTATGGAAAGTGAAAATTTGCACAAAATAGGCAGGCCGCGCTCAATCGACCGTGACCATGTGCTCGATATGGCTGAAAAGCTCGTCGCCGAAGGTGGGCTGGTCGCCCTCACCATGGATGCCGTCGCACAGGCTTCTGGTGTGACCAAAGGAGGCGTTCAGTATTGCTTCGGCAATAAGGACGGGCTTTTGAAAGCGATGATCGGGCGGTGGGGCGATCGTTTCGACGCACAGGTCGACAAGAAAAAGCAAGGCCGCATGGACGCGCTTTCTCATATCGCCGCCCATATTCGCGTGACCCGCGAAAGCGATGCCGAAGACGACTCGCGCTTTGCGGCCATGATGACCAGTCTCATTCCCAACACCGAACATCTGGATGAAACCCGTCTCTGGTATCGCAAGCAATGGGATGGGCTTGATGTCTCCACACCGGAAGGGCGCAGGACTCGGCTGGCCTTCATAGCCAATGAAGGTGCATTCCTGTTGCGCAGCTTCAATTTCTTCGAACTGACGGATGAGGAATGGCAGTCGATCTTCAACGATATCGAAGAGCTTCTGCCGGAAACGGATTGACTTTCGACATCACGGAAAGTCATGTCCGCAGTTCAGGAAGGGGAAATCGTGACTGTTCATTTCATTGGAGCCGGCCCCGGCGCGGCGGACCTTATCACCGTGCGCGGTCTGCGCCTCATCGAGCAATGTCCCGTCTGCATCTATGCGGGGTCGCTGGTGCCGAAGGAGGTTGTTGCCGGAGCACCGAAGGATGTGCGTCTGGTCGACAGTTCATCGCTAACGCTGGACGAGATTATCGCTGAGATGAAAGCAGCACATGTGCAAGGCCTCGACGTTGCGCGAGTGCATTCGGGCGATCCGTCGATTTATGGCGCTATGGCCGAACAGATGCGTCGGCTGGACAGTCTAGGCATTCCATATGATGTGACGCCGGGGGTGCCAGCTTTTGCAGCCGCTGCCGCTGCCATGAAGCAGGAACTGACCATTCCCGAGGTCAATCAGACAATCATCCTGACCCGTACCTCGATGAAATCGTCTGCCATGCCTGAAGGCGAAGACCTTACCACACTCGGGCGGTCGGGAGCGACGCTGGTGATCCATCTTTCCATCCGGAACCTCAACAAAATCGAGGCCGAGCTGACACCTCTTTACGGTGCTGATTGTCCGGTGGTTATCGCCTATCGCGTTGGATGGCCTGATGAACAAATTCTACGCGGTACGCTGTCAGACATAGCGGAGAAGGTAGCTGCATTCGGGTTGAAACGTACGGCAATGATTTTTGTCGGGCGCGGACTGGACCCTAAAAGCTTTCGCGATTCAGCGCTTTACCATGAAGCGCACAGCCACGCGGCGCGTTCAAAAACCTAGTGCTTTGCGGGCGAATATGATTGCCTCTTCTGGCGAGGTGACAACGTTTCTGGCCGCAACCGGTGGACGGGAAATCATCATGACCGGAAGTCCCAGTGCACGGGCAGCCTCGATTTTTGCATAGGAAATGGTGCCGCCCGAGTTGCGGCTGACGATCAGCCCGATCCGGTGGTTTTCCAGAAAACGCTTCTCCGCAGCGTAATCGCCGGGTCTCGCCAGAACGATTTCGCAATCCTGTGGTAGTGCCACATCCGGTGGATCGATCATGCGGATGATGAAATAAACATCAGCGCGCTCCGCGAAAGGCGCGATGTGCTGGCGACCGAGCGCCAGAAATACACGCTCACCGGATGGGATAGCATTTACTGCTTCGGCTTCATCGGAAATATTGATCCAGCGGTCGCCCGGCTTTTCCTCCCAGGCGGGGCGCTCCAGCCTCACCAATGATATGCTGCGCTTGCCTGCCGCCTGCATTGCATTTTGCGAGATACGTGCGGCATAGGGATGGGTCGCGTCAATGATGAGGTCTATCCGTTCTTCGTCGAGATAGGCAGCAAGACCATCAACACCTCCGAAGCCACCGCTTCGAACCGTTCCGGTCAGTTTGGCTGGATTGCTGGTACGCCCGGCAAGCGAGGTAATGGCATTGACGGGCAGCCCTCCGAAGGCCGTTGCAAGTGCCGCAGCCTCGGTCGTTCCGCCGAGAATGAGTATCTTGGGGTCAGACGCGCGCAAGGATATTCCCACTGCGATCAGTTACGATAATCTCGACTGCGACCGGCGCGCCGCGAAGGGTTTCGAGCGCGGTTTCCTTCGCCTTGAGCGCAATTGGCGTGGCTATGTCGAGCCCGATTGATTGAGTCAGTTCAAGCACTTCCAGCGCAGTGTTCGCAAAGAGAATCTGATCCTTCATGCTTTCCGGCGCGCCAGCCTTTTCGGCGAGGGTCCAAAGGAAACTCTTGTCCACTTGCGACCGTGAAGAATGAAGGTCGAGCGCACCTTGCGCAAGCTTCGTCAGCTTAGCGAAACCGCCTGCGATCGTAAGTTTGTCGATAGGATGCTCGCGCAGATATTTGAGCACACCGCCAGCGAAATCGCCCATGTCGAGAATGGCAAAATCGGGCAGATCATAGAGCGCCTGCGCAGCATCCTCGGACGTCGAACCTGTCGCGCCGAGGACATGTTTCTGCCCGGCTGCGCGGGCAACGTCGATGCCGCGATGGATCGAATGTATCCAGGCTGAACAGGAAAACGGGTGGACCACACCAGTGGTGCCGAGAATGGAAATACCGCCGACAATACCGAGACGCGGGTTCCATGTCTTTTTGGCAATCTCTTCGCCGCCGGGCACCGATATCGTAATGACGATATCCGCGGGCAGGCCGTATTCGGCGCAAATCTGCTCGCAGATTTCGGTCATCATGCGGCGCGGGACCGGATTAATAGCTGCTTCGCCCGGAGGGATTTGAAGGCCAGGTCGCGTAACTGTGCCAACGCCTTCACCTGCACGAAAGACGACGCCGGTTCCGGGTGGGGCCGGGAATACGGTCGAGATGATCGTGGCGCCATGGGTCACGTCGGGATCGTCGCCGGCATCCTTGACGATGCCTGCCATCGCATAGCCATCGCCCAGCCCTTCATAGGCGAGCTGGAAATAGGGTACTTCCCCCTTGGGCAGAATTATACCGACGGGATCAGGAAATTCACCGGTAATAAGCGCCGTCAATGCGGCCTTGGTGGCAGCGGTTGCGCAGGCGCCTGTGGTCCAGCCGCGGCGGAGCTCGGCTTTTTCCTGACTTTTATTCGTTGGAGCGGTTTCGTCATTCATGGACGCCTTATAATGTATCTGATAGCTGTGCCGCCAGATAGAATAGTGGTTGATGAAAATGAACAAGGCTGAAGAAACGGCTGCATGTGTCATTGCGAGGAGCAAAGTGACCTTGCCTGCGATGGAACCCGGCCATGTCTGGCTCATTGGGGCCGGGCCGGGCGATCCCGGTCTTTTGACGCTTCACGCTGTCAACGCCTTACAGCAGGCGGATGTCATCGTTTACGACGCGCTGGTGGATGATGCCTGCCTGTCTCTCAAGAATGCGGATGCTGTTCTGGAATATGCAGGCAAGCGCGGCGGCAAGCCTTCGCCAAAACAGCGTGATATATCCCTGCGGCTTGTTGAACTTGCAAAATCGGGAAAGAAGGTGCTGCGCCTGAAAGGTGGTGATCCGTTCGTATTTGGGCGGGGAGCAGAAGAGGCGCTGACCTTGGTGGAGCATGGCGTTCCGTTTCGCATCGTTCCCGGAGTGACTGCCGGAATTGGCGGCCTCGCCTATGCGGGTATTGCCGCCACCCATCGCGATATCAATCAATCGGTGACCTTTCTGACCGGTCACGATGCCAGCGGCTCGATGCCTGACGGGATCAACTGGACTGGGATCGCCAAGTCTGCGCCGGTTATCGTCATGTATATGGCGATGAAACATATAGACCTTATCGCCGGGCGGCTGATCGAGGCCGGGCGTTCGCCGGATGAGCCTGTCGCCTTCGTGTGCAATGCAAGCCTCCCCAACCAGATCGTACTTGAAACGACATTGGCGCGGGCTGCAAAAGATGTTGAAGCGGCGGGGCTGAACCCGCCTGCAATTGTGGTCGTAGGTGAAGTGGTTCGTCTGCGCGCCGGGCTGGATTGGATGGGTGCGTTGAACGGTAAAATCCTGTCCAGCGATCCGCTTGCCAGACGAAATCAAAATGAGGGAGTGAGAAGCGCATGAAGGGGTTCATGATAGCAGCGCCGGCTTCCGGGTCTGGCAAGACAACGGTAACGCTGGGTTTGCTGCGCGCCCTGAAGCGGCGGGGAGAAGCGCTTGCGCCGGTCAAGGCCGGTCCCGACTATATCGACCCCGCCTACCACAAGGCTGCAAGCGGGGTGGATTGCTTCAATCTGGACCCTTGGGCGATGCGCCCTGAACTTATCAGTGCACTGTCCTCCCGCATGACGGAAAGTGGTGCCAAGCTATTGGTTGCCGAGGGCATGATGGGGCTCTTTGACGGAGCGATGGACGGCAAAGGTTCATCTGCCGATCTTGCCCGGCTTCTCGATCTGCCGGTGGTGCTGGTGGTGGATTGTGCCCGGCAATCACATTCCATTGCCGCTCTTGTCTGGGGTTTCAGCCAGTTTCGCAAGGATGTGCTGATTGCGGGCATCATCCTCAATCGCGTTGGCAGCTCCCGGCATGAGGCTATGTTACGCGGCGCATTGGAGCCGCTCCGTATTCCGGTTCTTGGTGCATTGCCCCGCGATACTGCTCTTTCCTTGCCGGAAAGGCACCTGGGGCTGGTGCAGGCGGGCGAGCACTCTGATCTTGAGAGCTTTCTCGAACACGCTGCAGATGCAATGGAAACGCATATCGATCTCGATGCGTTGCAAACGATCTGGTCGCGACCGAAGCGCTTCGATGCGATGGCCAATGTGCCGCGCTTGAAGCCGCTGGGCAACCACATTGCCGTTGCCCGCGATGACGCATTTGCCTTTGCCTATGCGCATTTGTTTGAAGGCTGGCGCAGGCGAGGGGTGGAGATTTCATTCTTCTCACCGCTCGACGATGAGTCTCCGAGACAGGATGCCGATGCAATCTATCTGCCGGGCGGCTATCCTGAATTGCATGCAGGGCGTTTGGCGCAGGCAGGACGTTTTGAGGCGGGCATGCGCGAAGCTGCAGCCCGTGGGGTAACAGTTTACGGCGAATGTGGCGGCTACATGGTTCTCGGCGAAAGCTTGCAGGATGCAGAGGGTGTCATACACCCGATGCTGGATCTTCTGCCGCTAGAAACGAGCTTTGCAAAAAGAAAGCTGCATCTCGGCTACCGCATGCTGGAACCGCTTGCAGGTGCGCCTTGGACCGAGACATTGAAGGCGCATGAGTTTCACTATGCCAGCATCGTGCGTGAAGGAAAGGCTGATCGTCTTTTCCGTGTGCGTGATGCTGTCGGCGACGATGTTGGCGAGGCAGGCCTGAGAGTCGGCTCCGTTTCAGGCTCGTTCATGCATGTCATCGATTTTTGCGGAGAGAAAGCTTGAGTGCAGAAATCGAGCATGGCGGCGCGCTCGACAAGGCCGTCGCGCGTTTTGGTGGCAGGCCGCAAGACTGGCTCGACCTTTCGACGGGCATCAATCCAGAGCATTTTCCGCTTCCCGAACTGACACCTGAAATCTGGAACCGTCTGCCTGATGAAGGATTGTTACAGGAAACGTTGCGACTGGCCCGCAGCTATTATCGGCTGAACGAGAAAGCACCGATCGTTGCAGCGCCGGGCACGCAGGGTTTGATCCAGCTCGTTCCAACGCTGATCGCGCCGTCGACGGTAGCCATCCTCGGACCGACCTATCAGGAACACGCTGCTTCGTTCGCCGCTTCCGGCTGGAAGGTTGTGCAATGTGTGACGCTTGATGAAATTCCGAGTGAGGCAACAGCGGCAGTCATCGTTAATCCGAACAATCCAGACGGTCGCGTGATTTCGAAAGAGGCTCTCCTGCAACTTGCACAGAAACTCGGTGCTCGCGGGGGCTTTCTGGTTGTTGATGAGGCGTTCGCCGACGCGCATGAGGCCGTCACCATTGCGGCAAATGCAGAAGATGCACCGATGATCGTGCTGAAATCCTTCGGCAAGTTTTTCGGGCTTGCTGGCGTTCGTCTGGGCTTTGCAATTACAGGCGGTCGTTTTGTTGAAGCGTTGGAGCGGCGGCTTGGACCATGGGCGGTTTCTGGCCCAGCACTGGCAATCGCCAATCATGCTTTCAGCGATGCCGGAACGCTTGCGGATTATCGCACACGTATTGATCTGCGGCGGGCGGAATTGTCGGCTGTTCTGGACAAAAGCGGTCTGAGGGAAATTGGCGGCACGGCGTTGTTTTCTCTCGTCGAACACGTGGGTGCAATCGGGATTTACACCAGATTGTGCGAGAGACATATTCTGATCCGGAAATTCGATTACGCCCCGCGCTGGTTGCGCATTGGTTTGCCTTTGGATGATGTGGCGCTTGCGCGGTTCGAAAAGGCGTTGAAATTTTGATTCAGTTTTTCTGGTCAAGCTCATGGAAATAAAGCTGATTATTCTTTCGCTAGCGCTTCTTCTGGATCGCTTTGTCGGCGACCCGCCGCAGCTATGGCAGAAGGTGCCGCACCCCGTCGTCCTGTTCGGGAAAGCAATTTCGTGGGGCGAAAAGCGCTGGAACAATCGCAATCTCTCTGCCTCGGTGCTTCGCCGAAACGGCATGTGGCTGACGATCGGGCTGGTGATGGCCTGTGTGGTTCTGGGGCTCATCCTTGAACTCTCGTTACCCTTCGCCGGGACTGCCGGTGCAGTTGCCGAAATCCTGATCGTGACGGTGCTGCTTGCACAGAAAAGCCTTGCCGATCATGTGCAGGCGGTCGCACTGGCATTGCGTGAGGAAGGGATCGAAGGCGGTCGTCGGGCTGTGTCGATGATCGTCGGGCGCAATCCCGAACATCTCGATGAAGGCGGTGTCAGTCGTGCAGCGATAGAAAGCCTCGCGGAAAACGCTTCAGATGGTATCGTTGCACCTGCGTTCTGGTTTCTGGTCGGTGGGCTACCCGGTTTGTTCGCCTACAAGCTGATCAATACCGCTGATTCCATGATCGGCCATCTGAATGATCGCTATCGTGACTTTGGTCGTTTTGCCGCAAAGCTGGACGATGTCGCTAATTATATCCCAGCCAGACTGACCGGACTGCTCGCCTCCCTTGCCACCGCGATCACGAAAGACAGGCTTTCAGGCAAAGAAGCGTTTTCCGTCATGCGCCGTGATGCACGTCTGCATCGCTCGCCCAATGCTGGCTGGCCGGAATCGGCTTTTGCAGGCGGGCTGGGGCTGGCGCTTGCCGGTCCGCGCCAATATGGGGCGGAGAAAGTCGAAGGGCCGATGCTGAATGCATCCGGCAAGCGCGACGCCAACGCTGATGATATCGATGCCGCGCTTCATCTTTTCTGGTCGACGATGAGCCTGATGACCGGACTGGTGATTGCTGCGAGCCTGATTGGGCTACTTGTCGGCTAGCACGAACCGCTTGCCATCGAAACGTTGCAGGCGGTTCGGGTTGTCGGTTCGGACACCATTGCCATCGAACTTGATCGAGCCAAGAACGGTTTCAAAGGAATTATTGCGGAGTGTGTCGATAATCGGCAGCTTCTGCTCGTCGGCACGCTTGATCACATCCGCAGGGATTTCCGCACTGGCATAACCAATGATTGCATAGGCGTCTGCAAGTTTCCCGGCCTGACGCAATGCATCGATTGCTGGCTTTGCCGTCGAGAGTTCCTGCGGACGGAGCGGGGCAATCATCAACGTGCCTTGACTTAAGGGCTGTGTGCCAGGTGCTGCGTCAAGAAGGCTGCCGCCAGCAATCGTCAGGGAATAGTTGAGCGCGGCAGCGCTTGCGCCTATAGCGGCGATATCGTCGCGCTCACCGCCGACATAAACATGGGTAGCGCCTGCGCGCCGCAACCGGGCGACCAGAGCATTCTGGTTATCGAGACCCGGTCGGTAGGTGTCTGTGAAAACCGGCTGTAGTTGTTGCTCTTTAAGGCTGGCTAAAACGCGTGTAGCTCGTTCACGTCCTTCGATGGTGCCATCATCGATGATTGCGAAAGATTGCGCGCGCCAAAGGCTGCCAAGGAAGCTCCCGGTTGCCTGTGTTTCCTTGTCTAGGCCGGTTGCAAGACGGAATACCGCCATCGGCGCGGGCGCACGTCTTTCAGTTAGCGTGGCTTCGCTGACGCCTGATGTCACAACAGGTATGTTGCCGGCTGCGAGAACCGGAAGTGCTGCTTCAAGTGCTTCCGGGCACAGAAAGCCGGTGACGACCCGGACGTTTTCCTTGACGAAGCGTTCTGCGGCTTCCTTGCCGCCTTCAGCATCGCAGCGATCATCGAAAATAACGAGTTCTGCGCCTTTTGCCGTGGCGGCTACACGAGCGCCTTCCGCCAGCTGATTGCCCAATGGAGCGAACGTTCCGGACAGCGGTGCTGCGAGCCCGACGCGCATATCCTCCGCCTGCGCCAGTACTGAACTGGCCAGCAGTATAAGGATGATACTTGTCAGTACTGCAGTCGGACGTTTCCCAAGCTCGATCACGTGATCCGTCTTCATTAAACAATTCGTGGCATTTTCAACGAAAAGTGGGTAGCTGTTTCCTGGCCTTTGTGCAATGCCCGTTATGTGGGGCCCTTATTTGGGCTCGTTATGCGGGCTTGTTACCAGGGTAGCTGGCTTCAGATAACATGCCATAGGGCGAGACGGATTCTGTTGGACGTGCAAACGATTAAGAACATCATTTCAAGTGCAGCTTCGGTGGAATCCAAGTCCTATCGGGATGCCATGAGTCATTACGCCGGCGCAGTACAGATCGTCACGACTGCCGGTAGTGCGGGAAGGCGTGGTCTGACGCTGACGGCGGCCTGTTCGGTTTCGGATAATCCGCCGACGATCCTAATTTGCCTGCAAAAGATTCATGAAGAAAACCGGCTGTTCATCGAAAACGGCGTGTTCGCCGTCAACACGCTCGCGGGGTCGCACCAACAGCTCGCAGACGCTTTTTCGGGCCGTATCGGCCTGACCCAGGACGAGCGGTTCGAACTGGCGCGCTGGGATGTTCAGGTGACCGGAGCACCCATATTGCAGGGTGCACTTGCTGCTTTCGATTGCCGGGTGGTCAGCGTGCAGGATCACTCCACGCATCACGTCCTTTTCGGGGAAGTCGTGGGCCTGCGGTCCAAAGCCGAGGACGAGGCGCTGGTCTATCTCAACAGGCGCTATCATACGCTGGAGCTGTAATCCGATGAGCCATAGAATGTTGAAGCATGGAATAGGTGGCCTGTTTGGGGCATTGTTTCTGTTTTCAACTGTGATGGCATACGGGGCAGCGTCTTTGCCGCCATACAAGGACGATTATTTCGCCTATCCCGGCATTATCAGCAGCGCTGACAATGGTGATTACAAGGTTATCGATTACAACGAGATGCGCGATATCAACGGGCGCGATGCGGTGCCTGAAAAGCGCGTGAAAGATGCCTATGTCTCGCTGAAGGCGCGCGCTTACCAGAAGGACGTTACCTTTCAGACTGCTGCCGGGCCGGTGAAGGCCATGACAGCAGGCAGGCGCGAAGGCGCGTCCTTTGTCGTCATCTACCTGCATGGTAGGGGCGGTAATCGCCTGCAAGGTATGAATGATTTTACCTTTGGCGGCAATTTCAACCGTGTGAAGAATCTCGCGGCACTGAATGGCGGTCTCTATATCACGCCGGATTTCAAGGATTTTGCCGATGCGGGTGAGGCGCAGATTGCCGGATTGATCGAAGCAGCCAAGGCATCATCACCGAGCGCTCCGTTGATCCTGTCCTGCGGCTCGCAAGGCGGAACACTATGCTGGCGCATAGCGGCTAATGAAAAGGCGGGGAACCAGCTCGCAGGACTTATTCTGCTCGGCTCGCTTTGGGATGACGGATTTTTCAAGTCACCCGCATTCAAGAAACGTGTGCCGATCTTCTTCGGACATGGCAGCCGTGATCCGGTTTTTGCAATCGACAAGCAGGAAGCCTTCTATCGCGAGATACGCAAGCGCGCGCCGGGTTATCCGGTCCAGTTCCGGCGTTTCGAAAGTGGTAATCACGGCACGCCGATCCGCATGTCCGACTGGCGCGAGATGCTGAACTGGATTCTAGCAAAACAGTGATGCCAGACTGTGGATGCGAATCGAAATTCTGGCGATGTGACCTTCCTGCCACTCGACAATCGAGCAAAACCGAATAGTTATCGAACTTAAAATTTTACCTACTCAGCAGATCCTATGAGGTAGATCATGTACGGACGCGCCCGCACCGGAGCCCGTTTTCTAGCCATTGCCATGTTGGCCCCGCTTGCCGCTGCCTGCACGACGACTGTACCAACCACGACGGCGACGCCGGGCAAGACCGATGCCCCGATCAGCGCGCCGACGATTTCGATGCCTCGCTTCACGCCGACAGCTTATGTCGATCCGGCGCTCGCGCAGCCGTGCATCACTGCCGCTGCCAACAAGTATTTCCTGCCGGAACACGCTATCTCTGCCATCAACTCCCGTCCGGGTGCAGCAGGCGGCACCGATGTCGATCTCAAGGTCGATCTGCGTACCGCTGTTTGCCAGCTGACCGCCAAGGGCGGTGTGCGCGCTGTTATCGATACGTCGCCGAAGAGCGCCGATCAGGTTGCAGCTGAAGCTGCAGCAGCCAAGGCCGATGCAGCCGCCGCTGCCCAGCCGAAAAAGGCTAAGGCGAAGAAGAACTGATTCAACAATCAGGGATAACACATGAAAAAGGCAGGGTTTTCCCTGCCTTTTTTGTTTGTCATTTCTCTGGCTTTTCGCCGTACCAGCGCGGTGTATAAACCCACTCCCTGCCATCAGATTTCGCAAAAACCTGCGTGTGGGACGAGCCGACAATCACAACGGTTCGCATGTCGACATCATCTGGTGTCAGTGCGCCGAGCGTGGTTGTCCGTGTAGTCTCAGCCGGTCTGCCTATGTCGCGCCCAAGGACAACGGGCGTTTCGGGAGACCGATATTGCCGCAGGATTTCAAGCGCGCGACCAAGCTGATGCGGACGTGCCTTGGAGATGGGATTGTAGAACGCCATGGCGAGATCCGCTTCAGCGGCAAGCGCAAGGCGCTTTTCGATAATTTCCCAGGGTTTCAGATTGTCCGACAGTGAAATGATGCAGAAGTCGTGTCCGAGCGGCGCTCCGATCCGCGATGCGGCGGCCATTGCAGCGGAAATGCCGGGCTGGATGACGAGCTCCACGCCGTGCCATGCCGCATTTTCCGTTTCGTGAAGCGCCTCCACGACTGCCGCAGCCATGGCGAAGACACCGGGATCTCCCGAAGAAACCATGGCGACATGTCGCCCGGAAGCAGCGAGTTCGAATGCATGACGTGCCCGCTGCATTTCTTCCCGATTATCAGTCATATGAACGATCTGATCGGCGCGGAAAGGACGAAGGTTTTCTTCAGCCATCCGCACATAGGTCTCATAGCCGAGAATGTCTTCGGCCTGTTCCAGTTCGTGCTGAACGGCAGGCGTCATTAGCTCTCGTGATCCGGGCCCAAGGCCGATAACGACCAGCTTGCCACGTTTTCGACCGACAAACAGAACATCTGCCGGGGTGGCAGCCACGGCAATGGCAAGCCCCAAGCTCTCCATCAGTTGAACCGGCTGTTCCACCGAATGAAGAACGATCTCACGAGCATCGGTTGCATTCGCCACATAGCGCAGCGGGACACCAATTTTCGCCGCAGCCTCTTGGAGCCGCGGCGAAGTGCAGTCTTTTTCGTGGGCGAGAAGCAATGCCAGCGACGCGGGGGCAATGCCTGCATTGGCGAGAGCATCTTCAATATCGTTCTGAATGTTCTCGCTGACCCTATCGACGCCAATCGCCACACTGCGCGGATGATAAATCAGCTCGTCTGGCTGGGGTGTGCGGATGTGGGGCGTTATGCTGATCGTCAGCGCACCGTCATTGGCGAAAGGCAGTTTGGAATTAGCAAGCCAGCGTGATTTTCCGTCAAGCTGCACCTTCTGTCCCGCAAGCAGGTTCGACGTGAAATTTTTCGCGTCGTCAGTATTGGCAAGGGTCAGTTCGGCAGGCGGGTGCAGCAGATTGATACCGAACCGCAGTTCGCCGGACGTGGTTATGGCAGGCGCAACCTCAAGTGCTGCCGCAATCTGCCGAGCCATGTCATTGACACCGGAGAGACCACCCAGAAGCGGCACAACTGCGCTTCCATCTTCGGCGACAGCAAGAACCGGCGGTTCGACGCGCTTGTTCTGCAGCAATGGTGCCAGCGCCCGGATGACGATACCGGCTGCACAAAGCGCGATGATGGGGCGGCCCTCCTCATAAAGCGACCTGACCGCATCGCCGAAATGCACGAAGGTTTCATCCAGCGACGCAACACGGTTCTGGAGGCCGCGTATTTCGGCGCGTTCCAGCACCGATGCGATCCGCCGCGCGGCAGGAACCGCGGCTTCTCCGAGAACCAGAATTGCGGGAATCACGCGCCGTTCCATTTTTGCCCCGGAACGAGAATGATCGAGAAATAGGGACAGTCGCTACCATTGACTTCGGCAAGCGGCACAATGCGCTGATTGGCCATGGTGGCGCGCTCAACATAGAGCGCACGGTCCATGAGACCGAGCTCGCCCAGCACAGCGCGGACCTTATCGAGGTTTTTGCCAAGCTTCATGATAGCTGCAGCGCCTGTATCCGCGAGCCGTCGCGTCAGTTCTTCTGCGCTCATGACGCCGGAGAGAACGGATAATGTCTGATTGCGATAGACCAGTGGGGCGCCCAGCACAGCTGAAGCGCCAAGAACGGAGCAGACACCGGGCACGACTTCCGTTTCATACTGATCGGCAAGCCGGTCATGAATATACATGAACGAGCCGTAGAAAAACGGGTCGCCTTCCGCTATCACGGCCACATCCTGACCTCTATCAAGATGGCTCGCTATCGTGCTCGTTATCTCGCCGTAGAAATCGCTGACGATCTGTTCGTAATCCATATGCGCGGGAAGCTTTTCCGTCGTCACTGGATAGATCAACGGCACCAGAACCTGTTCCGGTGAAAGATATTCCTCGACTATTGTGAGGGCATTGCCCTTCTTCCCCTTGGCTGCGTGATAAGCCACAACCGGTGCGCTTTTGAGGAGACGCAGGGCTTTAAGCGTTATCAGTTCGGGATCGCCGGGGCCAACGCCCAGGCCGAACAGTCTGCCTTTTACCGTCATTATTCGCGCTCCGACGCGAGCGCATTGACTGCCGCTGCCGTCATGGCGCTGCCACCACGTCTTCCGCGTACAATCACATAAGGTACACCGCGGCTGTTTGTGGCGAGTTCGTCTTTGGATTCTGCCGCGCCGACAAAGCCAACCGGCATGCCGATGATGAGCGCAGGTTTTGGCGCGCCAGCATCCAGCAATTCGAACAGGCGGAAGAGGGCGGTCGGTGCATTGCCGATTGCAACAATGCTGTTGCCGAGATGCGGGAGCCAGAGGTCGAGCGCTGCAGCCGAGCGGGTATTGCCGATCTTCGTTGCAAGCTCAGGAACCGATGGGTCGTTCAGCGTGCAGATGACTTCATTATTGGCAGGCAGACGAGAGCGGGTAATGCCTTCGGCCACCATGCGTGCATCACAGAGAATGGGCGCACCGGCGAGCAGAGCGTCGCGTCCGGCTTTGCCGGCTCCTTGCGAGAAAGCGAGGTCACTGACCACATCCACCATGCCGCAGGCATGAATGACACGGACTGCAAGCTTTTCCAGATCGGCTGGTATCCGGCTTAGATCGGCCTCGGCACGAATGATGGCGAAGGACCGGTCGTAAATGGCCTGCCCATCGCGAATATAGTCTGTCATGGTGACCGCTCTAATCAGTGTCGGGCGTTCAGAAGGCACGCCGCTTCGTCAATGGTGATATCAGTCGCCAATAGCCGTCCAAAGCGCGATGGTCCAGCCCCGTCTTGCGGAAACGTCTCTTGCGCATAAAGATCGTAGCGACCTGTCGAGCGCGCCAGAAGCGTGTGCGGCAAAGGTGCAAGTGCTGCGCATGACTTGGCGCATCCCGTGATGTGCACGGATGATTTTCCCGGCGCCAGATATGTTGCCAGCCTTTTACCGTCTGTCTGTGTGTCGGCGAGTGCGGAGACGCAGCCATTTGATCCCGAACAGGCACGAAGCCGCGCATGTGGGGCTTCGGCTGTCGTTTCGAGGTCAAGCGAACGAAGTTTTTCGGTTAGTTCACCAATCTGGGTTTCGCCTGCATAAGGCAGGATAACGCCTTGCCACGGCGTCAGACGCAGTCCACGCCTTCCGCTGTCGGAGAGGTCTGCCAGACCTGCTAGTTGCGCCGATGTCAGGCGTCCCAGGAGCGGCACGGCGCCGACATAAAATGAACCGTCAGACTGCTGGTTGTTGCCAAGATGCGAAAATGGCATCGGTGCCTTGCGCTTCCAGCCGGTTGCGGGATGAATCGGGAACGACAATTCCCGGCTCAGACCTGCCACAAACTCTGATGCTGGGATGGCTTCAAACAGATGTTTCATCCGCGCAAAGCTGGCATGGCGTAAAAAACGATGCAGCATCGCTTCGATGAAGGGCAGGGCATGTTGTGCGTCTACAGCCCCCAGCGCTTCCCTGTCGGGAGACGAAGCAAGGCCAAAAGCAAAGGTTTCGCCGTCTATCGCCGAAAGCCAGATGTCACCCGGATGAGAAATCATCGCGCAGTTTTCGCCACCGTCGATTTGCAGCGAGAATTTCGGCGATAGGGCATAAAAAGCCTCATTCGCCTGCAGCATGTCCAGCACAGACGATGCCAGTCCGGTGACGTCGCATATCTGGCCCCGGTCAATGCCAGCCGTGGGGCTGACCAACACGTTGCGAATATCATCCGCGCCGGGATTGTCGACGCCAAGGCCAGCCTCGTGAAGTGCCGCGATAACATCGTCCCAATGTCTGGGCGTAATACCGCGCAACTGAATATTGGAGCGAATCGACAGCTCTATCGCGCCTGCATCGAAACGTTCGGCTATTGCTGCAATTGAACGCGCCTGATCGGCAGAAAGGCGACCGAGCCTCAGTTTGATACGGGCAATAGCCCCATCCCTGGCCATAACCATACGCGAAAGACCGGGGCAGGCGTTGCGCCTGTCGGGTTGGGCTTGCCGCGACTGAGTGATTTGTTGGCTCGACATTTGAGCCTTATACGCCTTGCCGCTTGCACTTGCTACTGCCCCGCCATACGAACAAAGAAAAGGAGCAACGCTAATGAGCTGCTGGCTGACAGTTATCGGTATTGGCGAGGATGGACTGACGGGCCTTGGAAAAAACGCCCGCGACGCGCTCATCAATGCTGCCGTCATTTTCGGCGGCAAGCGGCATCTGGATTTTGTGAGTGACGAGATCACAGCCGAGCGTGTGACTTGGCCGTCTCCATTCGACAAAGCTTTCGCGATGATTGAGGCATATCAAGGCCAACGGGTCGTTGTGCTCGCGAGCAGCGATCCGATGTTCTTCGGTATGGGCGCATCCTTGTCCCGGCATTTTTCTCCCGAAGAACTTCAGATTATTCCTTTTCCATCATCGTTTTCTCTAGCTGCAAGTCGGATGATTTGGCCTTTACAGGACGTCCGCACAGTGAGCGTCCATGGGCGTCCGTTTGAATTGCTGGTACCGCATCTTCTGCCGGGAGAGAGAATTCTCGTGCTTAGCAATGATGGCACAACGCCCGCAAAAGCTGCAGCACTTCTCAAGGCCAAAGGCTTTGGCCACAGTGGTCTGACGGTGCTTGAGCATCTTGGCGGGTCAAAGGAAAAGCTTATCAGCGGCAGTGCTGACGACTGGCCGTACGAAAACTGTGCTGATCTTAATGTGCTGGCAATCGAATGTGTCGCTGCGCCGGAAGCGAACGTGTTTTCTCCCGTCGCCGGTCTGCCCGATGAAGCTTTTGAGAATGATGGCCAACTGACCAAGCGCGACGTGCGCGCTGTTACTCTGTCGCGATTACAGCCATTGCCGCGGCAACTGCTCTGGGATGTCGGTGCCGGTTGTGGATCGATCAGCATTGAGTGGATGCGCGTTCATTCTTCATGTCGCGCGATTGCCATAGAAGCGGACGAACAGCGGCAGGGGATGATCGAGCGAAATCGTGCGGCTTTGGGTACCCCCGGATTACAGCTGGTTAGGGGTGAAGCACCGTTCGCGCTGGAAGGGCTGGAGGCACCGGATGTGATTTTCATCGGCGGTGGCATAACGGATGAAGGCGTGCTGGAAGCCTGTTGGAACGCCCTGAAACCAGGCGGCAGGCTTGTCGCGAATGCAGTGACCTTGCAAAGCGAGATGCTGCTTTTCAACTGGCGTGAGAAATTCGGCGGGGAATTGACGCGTCTTGGCGTTGCGCAAGCCGGCGCACTTGGCTCTTTCGATGTCTGGCGACAGGCACTGCCCGTCACAATTTATTGCGGGTTCAAATCGAAATGATGACTTGAATAGTCATGTTATATTCGGGTAAGGCTGGGGAAATTGTTTCCCAAAGGAGGACGGGGCATGTCCGAACTCAACGCCAATACCCGCTTTGCGCTCACAAATGCCGGTGATGTGGTCAATCAGCTCCTTGATCATTTTGTCGAGCATGCCGACGTGCATCGGCAGGGCAGCACGGCCAAGCTGGTGCTGAGCTTCGGTCAGGCTGATGTGCAATGGGATGATGAAACGGTTAGCGTCGACGTCAAAAGCGAGGACGAAACCGGTCTTGCCTATATGAAATATTCCATCGCCGAGCATGTGCTGGAATTTCTCGACAAGGGCAGCGCCAAACCGAAGATCATCTGGGAAGGTGATGGGGCCGCCGGGTTGCCGCTGCCTTACTTCCGCGAGATGCAGGTCGTTGCAGTATCGAACGTAACGCCGCATATGCGTCGTATTCGTCTGAAGGGCGACAACCTGTTCCGCTTCTCGCAGTTGGGCCTTCATATCCGCCTGCTGTTTCCGCCGGAAGGTCTGGCCAAACCGCAATGGCCCACAACTGGTGAAGATGGCCGTCCTGTCTGGCCGGATGGCGAAGCCAAGCTTGCCACACGTGTCTATACGATCCGCAACATCGATAGCGTAGCCGGCTGGGTGGATATCGATATGGTCGTCCATGGCGATGATTGCGACGCGCCGGGTTCCGGCTGGGCTGTCAGCGCCAAGCCGGGCGATATTGTCGGGATGACGGGGCCGGGCGGTGGCGATGCGGGCGATGCGAAGTGGTATCTGCTTGCGGGTGACGAAACCGCGCTACCTGCCATCGGGCGCATTCTGGAGCGTCTGCCGGAAGGGACCAAGGCAGTCGTGCGCGTCGAGATCGGCAGTGCTTCGGAAGAGCAGGAACTTGTCTCTCGTGCCGATGTCGATCTGCAGTGGCTGAACCGCGATGGCGCGGAAGCCGGAACGACGACATTGTTGCAGGATGCGGTCCGCGCAGTCGAACTACCGGAAGACGAAGATGACATTTACGTCTGGGCGGGTTGCGAGTTTAACGCATTCCGGTCGATCCGCACCTATATGCGCAAGGAACGCAATGTTGCGAAGGATCGCCAGCTTATTGTCGCCTATTGGCGGCGCGGGCAGGATGGCGACACACCGCGCAAGGCATCCGACGATTGATGCAATGAAAAAGGGGACCGGAAGGTCCCCTTTGTTTTTCGAATGTCTTTATCCCAAAAATGGTTACCACTTTTGGGAGACAAGCTTTTGCATTATCTGCGGAAGCCTTCGCTGGCCTGCATCAGGTTCTTCGTATAGTCGGCATGGATATTGCCGCTGACAAGATCGTCTGCCTGCAGCTGTTCCACGACCTCTCCATTACGCATGACAGCAAGCCGGTCGCACATATGGGTCACAACGCCAAGATCGTGGCTGACCATAACGAAGGTCAGGTTGCGGTCACGCCGAACCTGCTCCAGCAGATTCAGCACTTCCGCCTGAACCGATGCATCGAGCGCCGAGGTTGGTTCATCGAGCAGCAATATGCTGGGTTCAACGATCAGGGCGCGGGCAATGGCAATACGCTGACGCTGGCCGCCTGAAAGCTGGTGCGGATAGCGAAAGCGGAAGCCGGAACCGAGGCCGACTTCATCGAGCGCCTTCACGATGCGCTGTTCGGTGTCGCCGACGCCGTGGATGGCAAGCGGTTCCAGCAACAGCCGGTCCACCGTTTGCCGGGGATGCAGCGAGCCGTAAGGGTCCTGAAACACCATCTGGACATTGCGATAGAATGCCTTGTCGCGCGGCGTCTTCAGCAATTGCCCGTCTATGCGGATTTCGCCGTCTTCAACGGGTGCCAGTCCTGCAACGGCACGCAGCAGGGTCGACTTGCCGGAACCGGATTCCCCCACGAGGCCGTAGGATTCGCCGCGCGCTACGTCGATGCTCACCGATTTCAGCGCATGGAAATGGTCGAAATAGACGTCGATATTGTCGACGCTCAGTGCAGATGCCGTGCTCATAGTTTCCCCTGTCATAGCTTCCAAGCCTCCTCGCGCTGCAAGGTTGGCAGGGGATGGCGATCGGCTCCGATTTTCGGCATGCAGTTCAGCAATCCTTGCGTATAGGGATGTTTCGCATTGGCGAGGTCCTTCGCCGCAATTTCCTCCACGATCTTGCCCGCATACATGACGATAACGCGGTCGCAGAATGAAGAAACGAGGCGCAGGTCGTGGCTGACGAAGATCAGCCCCATGCCGCGTTCGGCAACCAGCTTGTCCAGAATGCCGAGCACTTCAAGCTGAACCGTCACGTCGAGGGCCGAAGTTGGTTCGTCGGCAATCAGCATTTCCGGCTCGGCGACCAGCATCATGGCGATCATGACGCGCTGGCCCATACCGCCCGAAACTTCGTGCGGATAAAGGCTCATGACGCGTTCAGCATCGCGAATCTGCACGGCTTCGAGCATGGCGATTGAGCGCTTGCGGATTTCATCGCTGCTGAATTTGCCATGGGCCTTCAGCGTTTCGGCGATCTGCTTGCCGATGGTCATGACAGGGTTGAGCGAATATTTCGGGTCCTGCAACACCATGGCTATGCGGCCACCGCGCAAGGAGCGACGTTCGCGTGCCGACGCGTTTAGAAGGTCGATGCCGTCGAACTCGAGTTTTCTGGCGGTGATCTTCGCATGGAGCGGGGTAAGCCCCATGATGGCGCGGCCGGTCTGGGATTTGCCAGAACCGGATTCGCCAACAATACCGAGACGCTCGCGGCCAAGCTCGAAGCTGACACCGCGCACGGCCTCGATTGCGCCTGTGCGCGTCGGGAAGGTGACGCGCAGGTCTTCAACAGTGAGAAGAGGCTTCATTGATTGTTACCCCGCGGATCGAGCGCATCGCGCAGGCCATCGCCCAGAAGATTGAAGCCAAGGCTGACGATCAGGATCGCAATACCCGGCATGGCTGCAACCCACCACTGGTCGAGAATGAAGCGGCGACCGGAAGCGATCATCGCGCCCCATTCAGGCAATGGCGGCTGAGCGCCGAGGCCGAGGAAGCCGAGGCCCGCTGCCGTCAGGATGATGCCTGCCATGTCGAGCGTCACACGCACGATCAGCGAAGATGTGCAGAGCGGCATGATGTGGCGCACGACGATGCGGATTGGCGAAGCGCCCATCAGGCGAACAGCGGAGATATAATCCGAGTTGCGCACTGTGAGCGTTTCCGCGCGCGCAATACGCGCATAGGGTGGCCATGAGGTGATCGCGATGGCGATGATGGCATTTTCGATGCCGGGTCCGAGAGCAGCAACGAAGGCCAGCGCGAGAATGAGCTTCGGGAAGGCAAGGAAGATATCGGTGATGCGCATCAGTACGGCATCGACCCAGCCGCCGGCATAACCGGCGACAGTACCGACCAGAAGGCCGATAGGCGCGGCGATGATGGCGACCAGCAACACCACATAGAGAGTGAGGCGGGAGCCATAGATCAGACGCGAAAGAATATCGCGGCCCTGATCGTCGGTGCCGAGCAGATAGCCGGGTGTTCCCGGCGGCAGCAGGCGGGCATTGGCCAGATCGCCGATAACTGGCGAATGCGGCGCCAGCACATCGGCCAGCGCTGCAACGACGAGCAATCCGATGATGATCAGGAGGCCGAGAACCGCCAGCTTGTTGGCGGTGAAACGCCGCCAGACCATATAGGCCCGGCCGAGACGGGCTTGCGTGCGTGATTGTGGCCGCTCGGTAAGCAGCCATTCACGCCATGAGAGGTTGGAAGTATCTGTCATTTGGCTCATCGTACGCGCGTCCTTGGATCGAGAACCCGATAGAGAAGATCGGACACGAGGTTGAGCGCGATAAAGACCGACCCGATAACGATAGTGCCACCGAGAACGGCATTCATATCAGCGTTTTGGAGGGAATTGGTGATATAGAGTCCGAGGCCGGGCCAGGAGAAGATGGTTTCGGTCAGAACCGAACCTTCCAGAAGTCCGGCATAGGAAAGCGCAATCACTGTCACGAGCGGGACGGCGGCATTGCGCAGCGCATGGCCCCAGATGATGCGGGTTTCCGAAATACCCTTGGCACGAGCAGCAACGATATATTCCTGTTCCAGCTCGTTGAGCATGAAGGAACGGGTCATGCGGCTGATATAGGCCAAGGAGAAATAGCCGAGCAAAGCCGACGGCAGGATAAGGTGGGAGACGATATCCTTGAGAGCTGGCCAGTCGCGCTGGATGATCGCGTCGATCAGGTAGAAACCGGTGATCGGCGTGAACGTGTATTCGAATGTGATGTCGATACGTCCGGGACCCGAGGTCCAGCCGAGCCGCGCATAGAAGATCAGAAGTGCCAGCATACCGAGCCAGAAGATCGGCACCGAATAGCCAACGAGGCCGATCACGCGCACAATCTGGTCGACGAGGCTACCACGCTTCACGGCGGCGAGAACGCCGAGCGGAATGCCGAACAAAGCGCCGATGATGGTGCCGACGGTAGCGAGTTCCATGGTCGCGGGGAAAACGCGGCGAATGTCGGTCATGACCGGATTGGTCGTCAGTACCGAAGTGCCAAAATCGCCCTGTAGCACACCCTTAACGTAAAGATAGAACTGCTGGTAATAGGGCAGGTTAAAGCCCATTTCTTCCCGCACGCGCGCCACGACATGCGCAGGAGCGCGGTCGCCGACGATGGCAAGCACAGGGTCGATCGGCACCACACGGCCGATAAAGAATGTGACGGCCAGAAGGCCCAGATAGGTCGTGACGACGATGACCAGAAAACTGGCTAACGACGCGGCAAGGACCGTTGAACGCCGTGGCGCTCGCCTTACCTTTTTGGTGGTTCCAGTGTTGCTCAATGTTTTGACCGCTTCCGACAATGAGAGCATTTCAGAACAGGTTCTGGTCTGAAGCCTCAGTCATCTTTGCTTGAAAAGCCCTAGAACGGTTTCGATGAGCCGTTCCATTTCCTGTTGTGACGCATTTCCGGGAGCGAAACCGGTTCGCTGGAAATGCTCTGGAGCGGCTTTCCGTTTTGATTCAGAAAACCGCTCCATCCTTTTGTTTTTAAGCCGATTCAGCGCATGAAAAGCTTTCATGCGCTGAGGCGTAGCCAACTATTCCTTGCTGATGGGCGCCAGGAAATTGGAGTCGAATGTCGGGCCGAGCTTGTAGCCCTTCACGTTGCCGGCGATACCTGCAACTTCAACCTGCTGGAACAGCATGACGAACGGGCTCTGGTCGAGAGCTTCCTGCTGAAGCTTCTTGTACTGTTCAGCACGCTTGTCGTTATCGCGTTCCAGAAGAGCTGCCTGCGTCTGCTTGGTCAGCTCAGGAATGTCCCAGGCGTTGCGCCATGCAAGCGTTTTGGTCGATGCGTCGTCGCTGTTATCCGGGTTGCTGGTGAAAGCTTCGGCATTGGAATTCGGATCCCAATAGTCCATGCCCCACTGGCCAATATACATGTCGTGGTTACGGGCACGATACTTGGTCAGTGTCTGCTTGCCGTCGCCGGGGATGATTTCGATCTTCACGCCAGCCTGAGCAGCGGTCTGCTGGAAGGATTCGGCAATGCCGGTGACCGGTTGGCCGTTACGGACGTCGAACGTGACCGATAGACCATCCTTCAGGCCTGCCTTGGCGAGCAGTTCCTTCGCCTTGGCTACGTCGAGCTTGTAGGGTGCAGCATCGAGAGAACCAAGAACGCCCTTTGCCTGATAGGTCTGACGGATTTCACCGATGCCCTTGATGAGGGTTGAACCGATTGCATCATAATCGACCAGATATTTGAACGCTTCGCGAACTTCCGGCTTGGCCAGGTTTTCGTTCTTCTGGTTGAGGCTGATGTAATAGACCGTGCCCTTGGCAGCGCTGGCGGTCGTCAGCTTGTCGTTCTTCAGAACGGCTTCATAGTCGCCCGGTTCCAGATTGCGCGCCACATCGACGTCGCCGGATTCAAGCATCAGGCGCTGCGTCGCGCTTTCCTTGACGTGACGATAGAAAACGCGCTTGAGCTTTGCCTTTTCGCCGTAGAAATTGTCGTTGCGTTCCAGAATGACGACTTCATTGGCGCGCCATTCGCGGATCGTGAACGGGCCCGAGCCTGCCGACTTGGTCTTCAGCCATGCGTTGGCATAGTCGGTGTCGTATTTGTAATCGTCGGTCGGCGTGACCTTTGCGGCATGCTCTTCGAGGAGCTTCTTGTCGACGATTGCGGCCACGGTCGCGGTCAGGCAGTTCAGCACGAAGCTTGGTGCATATGGCTTGTCGACGGTGAAGACGAAGGTAGTATCGTCTACGGCTTTCGCCTTTTCGTTGACGTTATCCTTGGTCAGGCCGAACTGGGTCAGGATGAAAGCCGGGCTCTTGTCGAGACGCACAGCGCGTTCGAAAGAATAAGCCACGTCGGCAGACGTTATCGGGTTGCCGGAAGCGAACTTGATGTCCTTCTTCAGCTTGAACGTATAGGTGAGACCATCGTCGGAAACGGTCCAGCTTTCAGCGACGCCCGGTATGACTTTCGACGTGTCGTTGATATCGAGGCGAACGAGCATGTCATAAGCGTTGCCGATGAATTCGGCCGGGCTCAGTTCGAAGGATTCTGCCGGGTCCAGCGTGATCGTGTCATCGATGGCCCATGCCTGAACCAGTGTGTCGGCTGGCGTGGCCGACCAGGCTGGATTTGCGGCCAGTACCGCGGCAAGTGCTGCACCCGCAGCCAGAATACGAAAACGTCCGAAATGCATCATGTTGAGAGTCCCCTTCCTATGATTTTGTTTGGGATTTTGTCTTTGTTTTTTCGCGCATCTTATTCCGAAAACCATTTCACACTTTTCGGGATGCGCACCAGATCAGGCCGCTTCGTGCCAAGCCTGTTTCAGAACCCGTACCCAATTGTCCTGGCAAAGTTTTGCTAGCTCTTGTTCACTATAGCCCGCTTTTCGCAGTGCATCGACAAGGTTTTGCGTGCCTGCGGCATCGCCAATTTCGGCTGGAATTGTTGCGCCGTCATAGTCCGAACCGAGCGCTACGCAGTCGATGCCCATGCGTTCAACCATGTAATCCACGTGGCGAACTACATCGGACAGCGGCGTGTTGGCGTCTTCCTTACCGTCCGCGCGCAGCATCGTCGTGGCGTAGTTCAGTCCGGCAAGACCCTTGCTCTCGCGGATCGCATCAAGCTGACGGTCGGTCAGGTTGCGGGCGACAGGAGTGAGGGCGTGTGCGTTGGAATGGCTGGCGACCAGCGGCTGATCGCTCAGTTTGGCCACATCCCAGAAACCTTTTTCGGTGATATGCGCCAGGTCGATCAGAATGCCCTTGGTGTTGCACGCTTTGACCAGGCGCTTGCCTGCATCGGTCAAGCCCGGGCCAGTATCGGGGCTCATCGGATAGGCGAATGGAACACCGTGAGCGAAAACGTTGTTGCGGCTCCAGACCGGTCCGAGCGAACGCAAGCCGGCAGCATAAAAGACCTCAAGAGCAGCCAGATCGGCATCGATGGCTTCGCAGCCTTCCATGTGCAGCACGGCGGCGAATGTGTCGCTGTTCAGCGTTTCGTCGAGTTCACGACCGTTGCGGCAGAGTTTCCAGCCCCCGGCAGCTTCCAGCTTCAACGCGATGGCTGCGATTTCGAGAGCTATGTCGAGGGAGGGACTACGTTCCAGCGGCACTGAAAGCGGCGTTTCGTAGTGGCCATTGGCATCAGGCTTGCCCAGTTCGATATGCTCGCCCGAAGGTATGTAGATAGCGCATATTCCACCGGCGAGACCGCCTTTGCGCGAACGGGGCAGATCGATATGGCCGATATCCGTCCCGTCGATAAATTCCTTGATCGGGTCTTGGCCCTTGCGGGCATTTTCCCAAAGCCGCAGAAGGACATCGTTGTGTCCGTCAAAAACGCGCTGCATTCTTTCATTCCTGACTGCATGGTCTGCGACAGCAGAGCCACATATCCAAGTGTTCAGGCGCGAGGAGACAACACGGCAAGGTAAGATAACCTCCCGATATGGTGGTTGAGCTTTTCGCTCTTATTGTTCCCCGCACTTCCACTACCAATTTATAATCGGTTAGTGCCTGTCGGAGTCAAGCCATCGAATGACGTAGTCAGACTGCGAAATGAAGATAAATTTATGCAAAACGAAAGGGCTGCGCTATGAAACGCAGCCCTTTGTGCAAATGCAGAATTGCTTGATGCTAAAACAGAATGAAGTTTCGCATCGGATCGCGAGGCCTAGAACTTGTAGTTCAGACCGGCCTTGATCGAATGGTTCTTCAGATTGTTGCGCTGTTCCACGCCGTTGACGCGGGACTTCACGTCGTTAAAGCGCTGGAAGTCATATTCGGCCTTTACGGAAAGCGGGCCGCTCAGGGCCTGTTCAACACCAGCGCCAACCAGTGCGCCACCTTCCCAGCCCGGAGCCGAGGTGGTGTTGTCCTTGGCCTTGAAGCGGGTCACGCCGTAACCAGCCGTGCCGTAAACGAGCGTCTTGTCGAAAGCATAGCCGACCTTGCCCTTGGCATTGCCGTTCCATGACTGCTGAAGGCTGCCGCCATTGCCGATGCGATGTTCGGCTTCGGCGAAGTTTCCTTCGAGTTCTCCGCCAAACACGACATTGCCGCTCTGCATGTTTTTGCCTACGACAACGCCGCCAAGAGCACCAGTGCGGTTGGTGAAAGGACCGGGAACCCTGGACGAAGAAGCGCCGACCTGTGCGCCGATATAGTTGCCGGACCAGTCATGCGGGCCTGCGGCGACAGGATCATTATAGGAATAGTCGGTTGCTCCCATCATGTCGGCAGCGAAAGCCGAACCTGCAAAAGCAACGATTGCGGCGCCAAGCGCCACTGCGGTGATAGAACGCTTCAACATTTTTTACTCCGATTTTCCCGTCTGGAAACGCTGGCGGGAAACATGCCTGAATTCATTATACCCATCGAAAGGCCGTGCCTTCGAACTGGCTCTCGTCTCACCTCTGATTGTGTCCAAATTTAAGAAAATTCGAGCGATTTCCATGCAATGCGCAACCATTCTTCGCGCTATGCTTAACAATCGGTAACTGCTGGATGCGGAAATTTTTGTTAGATCAATCCCAGTCCACGGAAGCTGGCATGGCCGTGCTTCCCGACAATGACATGATCATGCACCGTGATGTTGAGTGCTTTGGCAGCGTTGACGAGCTGCTTGGTCATATCGATGTCGGCGCGCGATGGCGTTGGATCACCGGAAGGATGGTTGTGGACCATGCCATCCATTACGCTAAGACATTGATCAATAAGCAAATAATGTAAATTTCATAATGACTGGTGCCGGAGAATGGGGGCGGTTGATCATGCGTGAACGTGACCGTCACGTTTGATCACCTAGGTGCTCGCCGTGTCCCTTGGGGCACGGCATTGCACTTTATTCTTTTCATCCCAGGCATCAAGCTCATCGAGGGGGTAGAGCACGGCCTTGCCGATTTTGACGAAGGACGGTCCAAGACGCATCGCGCGCCAATTCCGTAGGGTCCCAACCGAAATACCACCTCGGTAGCGCTCAGCTACCTCCTCAGGCGTAAGGTATTTGCTATCTGGCACTGCCGCCTCCTTCGGCAGCATGACCAAGGCCTTGCCGCCGCGTCTTGAGTTGATCATCGCGGTAGTTCTTTGAGGGGCGCTTCGGGTTTAATTTTAAGGGCCAAAGACCGGTGCCTCACGCTGCCGCACGGACATACATGCTGCGCCATTCGCCGCCGCGAAAGACGTTCCCGGCTCGGGTCGGAGAAACGGATACCGTATAGGCCACATAGGCGGGGTTGGACGAACTGCTTCCGTTGACTCGCCAGGTGCCGCGCAGATGCTGCGCAACGGTTATGTGGGCGATTTCGGGCCCGAGTTTCTGGCGGGTACGGCGGAATACGAAAGACGCGATTCCCTTCAAAATCCAGTTCCGAGAGGAGTGCCGGTTCGACCCCGGCCACCCGCACCATCATTCAGTGCTACCGTTGAAGGTGGAGACCACACGTTCGAGTCGTGTTCGGTGCGCTGTCTCTCTCCGAGATGGTCCAAAGTTATGGCGCTTGGCCGAGTCGTGACCCCGTCGTCGGATCATTCATCTACGTTGAACTAGCCAAAGCAGTCACCCAGCACACGGTGCTGGCTCGGCGTGCGGATCCCCGGAAAATGCGTACTCGTATTGGCTATCCCGGCAGAGCAAACTTTGAATAGTGCTGCCGGATATACGCCAGCTTCGGATCAATGTAGCTCTGACAGAAAGGCCTGCTCGGATCGGTGCGGTAGTAGTTCTGATAGCGCGCATCCGATGCCCTAAAGCCCACAAACGATAGAACTAAGGTGTGCACCGCCTCGCCAGTCTCTTCGCCCAAGCGGGCAATTGCTTGCTCAGCTTCATGGCGCTGGCTCTCTTCAAATATATAAATCGCACTGCGATATTTGCTTTGCAGCGATCGGGCTCGCTTGGCGGAGTGCGTTCTGAGATGGACCTCGGACAGCGTCGTCAAACCAATGACCGTGGGATCGAAGGTGACGATCACCCCCTCTGCCCAGGTGTTTGCCGGCGCCGTCGATTGTAGAAAACCCTGGTCGACCTGCGTGACGCCGCGCAACGCTTGGAAAACACCCTCGGTGCACCAGTGGCAGCCTCCACCAAAGCCGACCTTTGCCATCCTCAACTCCTGCGCAAAGGCAAAACGGCTAGGCCGGACCTATCGAGCTGGCTTACGAACGCGATGATACGCTGTCCGACATCGTCCGCCATTTCGACATGAGGGTAGTGCCCGGCGCCCGCGACAATCATGGTTCCGCCATTGATCCTCGAAGCCAAGCTCCGAGCTTCTTCGACAGGGTCCGGGAAGTCTGGATCCTTCGAGCCCATCACGATGAGGCTTGGCACGGAGACTTCGTCTAGGAACGCTGCGGTGTCGGACTTGCCCGTGTCGTCGAAGGCTATCCTACCGCCCTCTGTCTGAATAAACTGGGTCTGCGCATCGTTAGACGCCATGAAACGATCCGATCCGTTGAGCAGCAATCCTATCGGCTGACTTCGAAAAGAAACCACGCACGGCGTTCCGCCTCGTCGGTCCAGGTATCGATCAGGCCGGAGGTCGCATTGTCCTTCGCCTGATCGGCGACGTCCTTTGCGCGACGCAGCGACTCGACCATATGAAGATTATCAGCGCGCAATTCCGTCAGCATGTCCTGCGGCGTGACGAACTCCGCGTCGTTGTCCTTGATCGTCTGGTGGCGGGCGATATCGCCGATCGATCGGATGGTCGTATTACCGGTCTTCCGGGCGCGCTCAGCCATAGCATCGGTAGCAGCGAGGATCTCCGCGGCTTGCTCGTCGAGAAGCAGGTGGTAGTCCCTGAAGTACGGGCCCGAGACATGCCAATGAAAGTTCTTGGTCTTGAGGTAGACCGCATAGCTGTTCGCCAAAATGATCTTCAGCGCATCCGCGACCGTCATGGTCGCGCTTTCGTCCAGGTCAGAAGGTGAAGGCGCGGTTGCAGCACTGGAGTTTGTCATCGCTTGGACTTTCTCGATCATGGCTTGCACAACAGACCAGCGCCGATTCTTTCGCACGCTAAGGTACAGAAAATGAATTTACGTCAGGATGAAGTCCAATGACCTGTAACTATAGTTTCGATAGTTCAGGCGACCAGAAACGAGCCTAGGGGCCTAGGTTCGCGCCCATCACGGTCACCACGTTTAGCGGTGAAGCCAAGCTCATGCGTCCGGTCGAAAGTGGAGCACGAACGCCACGACCTTTTCTGCGGACATCTCACACGGCTTGAGTGAAGCCTTGCCCGCTGAGACGCGGTACAGGTTGAAGCTAACGATATCGGTTCCAGCCAGCTCTCGGGCAAAAAGGCTGTTACGTCGGCCATCTTTGGAGCGGCGGACTGTAACGCCGAAGCGCCGGGCTTTGTAAGTGCCCCCACTATATCCGTCCGGTAGCTTAGCGAAAGCCGTATCGAATTCTTTCTCCTCCATTTCACGTCACTGGTGGCCGTCCGATGGCGAGCAGCTGGTCGAGCCCGCCTCTGGCATCGAGGGCATGGAGTTCGTCAGAGCCGCCCACATGCGTGCCGTTGATGAATATCTGCGGCACGGTCCTTCGACCTGAGACGTCGATCATCGCTTTTCGGTTTTCCGCACTAGCCTCGATGTCGACTTCCGTGAACGCTACCCCCTTTTTTGTAAGCAGCGCTTTCGCTCTGCGGCAGTATGGGCACCAACTCGTGACATAGAGGAGGACTTCTGGCTTCATTTTGCATCTCCAATCGTTGACGCGTGACGTGAGTCCTTCGCGGCAGAACCTAAGTATCACCGCGACTCTCGAACGGCTGGGAGCGAGGGCGCAAAACTACGTGACGGCTGATTTGAGGCAGGCCGCAAGATCCAGGTCATCACGCAGCCATTTTCCTGACCGCATCCAGCACCCGGTCTTGCCGGTATGGCTTGGAGAAGAATGGAATATCCGCTGGGACAACAGCTTCTTCCGGCCACGGCCTTCCGGATGCGTATTTCAGAATTCGCGGACAGCGATTTCATTAAATCGC
>NZ_NNRN01000034.1:0-47140 GCF_002252535.1 Brucella lupini | reverse complement strand
AATTAGTGACAGAACCTCTCCACTAAATAAGGGCAAGTCCAATCGGCGTGACGCTCCCGGCGGTCGCCGATCGTGTCGATCGTGACATTGTGCCGGATGCAGGTGACGACGTCCTGGAGGATCCGGCGGGCGGGCTCATGGAAGAGGACGTCGTTCGTCACCACGGTCGCAACTCGCATCTGGGTGGCCAGGTTCGACAGCTCATGAAGGCGGAGCTGGTCATTGGGCCGACGGCGCAGCGTCAGCGCCAGGTAGGCCCGATCGCCGAACGCGTCGCGCAGGCGGCGCAGCCGAAGGCCGCATTCCTCGTCGGCGAGATCCGGCACGAGAACGGCGATCAAGCCTTCGCCGTAGGCGACGAGGTCCTGCCATTCGAGCACGCACTTCGCCTTTCCGCCGCGCCGCTTGCCGAGCGACAGAAGCCGGCACAGACGGGAATAAGCGGGTCGGTCGGTTGGATAAACCAGCACCGACATGCCGTCGGTGAGGTCGAGACGGCAGCCGACAATCAGACGAACCCCGGTCGTCTTCGCCGCTTCGTGGGCCCGGACGATGCCGGCGAGCGAATTCCGGTCCACCACGGCCAGCGCTTCGATCCCGGCGAGCGCGGCTTGGGCGAACAACTCCTCGCAAGACGAGGCCCCCCGGAGAAAGCTGAAATGCGAAGTGACCTGAAGCTCGACGTAGCGGGGCTCGCTCATCCGAAGACCCCGTGAATGAACCAGCGGTGCGAGCCTGTGGCGGTGTCCTCGCCGTCGCCGGCGCGAAACAGCCAGTAGCGTTCGCCGGCGTCGTCCTCGACCCGGAAATAGTCGCGGACGGCAACCAACTCGGCATCGCGCTTCCACCATTCGCCAAACACGCGCTCCGGCCCGTCGCCACGCCGAAGGCGGCGGCGGATGCCGCGCCAGGTGAAAGACACCGGCGGATGGTCGGGAAGCAACGCCACGGTCTCGACCGGCTCAGGGGCCGGCAGAAGGCGGGAGGGCCGCGGCCAATGGCCGGGCCAGCCCGCTCCCGTATCGGCCGCTATCGCCGGGATACGACAGACAGATCGCTCCGGAACATCGCTGGCGACCGGTGCAAGCCGATAGAGGGCACGCTCGCCCACGCGGTTCATCAAGGTGTCAATTAGATCGGAGACGTCCGGGGTGCTCTCTTCGACCAGCGAGCTGACGATCTGCTTGCACTCAAGCGGCTCAGCGACGCTTGCGGCGAGGGTCATCACCTCGATGCCGAAGCCGGGCGAGATGGTCTCGATCTTGTCGCACAGGAGGCGCGTCAGCCGCTTCACATCGCGGACCGGCGTGGCCATGCCGACCCGCACGGCCTGGGCTCGGCTGTCGACGCGGTGGCAGATGAGATCGAGCCGGCGAGCGCCGAGGCCGCCTGCCTCCAGACGTTCGCAGAGCTGGGTGACGAGCTTGCCGATGTAACGGGCGATGGTCTCTGCCGCGCCGATCGGCTCGGCGAAGGCACGGCGTACCTCTATGAGATCGGCCGGGCGGACCGGCTCGATAAGTTCGGCTGCAATGCCCAAGGCCTGGTCCAAGCGTCGGCCGAGTTCTGGTCCGAAGCGAAGGGTGAGCGGCGCGCGCGGCTGCGCCAGAAGATCGCCGACCGTTCGGAAGCCGAGCGTGCGCAGTGCGGCGACAGTGGGGGCCGGAATGCGCAACGCCTCAAGCGGCAACCGCTCCAAGACGGACGGGCCGTGCCCCTCGGGCGCGATGACAGTCGGCAGCGCTGAAAATCGGGCCAGCGCATGGGCTGCTCCCCAGGTGTCGGCGATCGCGCCTCTCGCGGAGATCCCGGACATGGCGAGGCGCCCGATCAAGCCGTCCAGCATGACAGTCTCGCCGCCGTGGAGATGATCAGCGCCTGTCGAGTCGATGATGAGGCCGTCGTGCGGATCGGGGGCGACGATTGGTGCATACCGGAGAAGCCACACCGCGAGACGCTCAAGCGCCTCGGCGTCGGCAGCGGGATCGGCATCTTGCACAATGAGGCCGGGCACCAGCACTTGCGCCTTGGTGACGGGCATGCCGGCGCGCAGGCCGGCGGCCCGGGCCGCAGCATCCGCCGCCAGCACCACCCGCCTGTTCCCGTCGCGGCCAATCAGGACGAGCGGCGCCTCAGCCGGAGGCGCCGCGTCGCCAGCCTTCCGCCGAAGCCGGTCCGTGGACCAGCTCGGCAGGAAGAGCGAGACGACCCGTGTCATCGCACGCCTCCAACTCGAAATCTGCACTTTCGCCCGCTCGCGCGCGGATGAGTTCAACCAGCCAGCGGGCGCGGCCTACGCCGGGAACCGGTAGCGGCGTCGAGGGCAGCACGGAGACGCGCCAGCGCGTCATCGCCGCGGTAGGCTGCCCGAAATCCGTCGCTTCCGTCTGTCGCCGCCAGCGCCGCAGGGCGATGCCGAGCGATCCGGTGCCCTCTGCAGCCAACTGGAGCCGCCGTGAGGCCGTCATGGAAAGGCGGGCGACCTCGCCGATGACAGCCCCGAGGCCGCCGTGGCGCAATCCTTCTTCCATGCAGGCGAGCACAGTCTTGTCGTCGCCAGCTTCGAGGTAGATCACCCGATCGCTCGCGAGGCCCGCCTGGGCGATGGCCGGCGCGAAAAGGTCTGCGCGCGTGATGCACCAAAGGATTTTGCCCTTGGTGCGAGCGGCGAGGCCTGCGCTGAATGATGCTGCCGCCGCGCCATCGACGGCGCCATTACCGCCGCCGGCTATCTCATGCAGCGCGCCGAGCGCGAGGCCGCCGCCAGGTAGTCGCGAATCCACCTCGGTGATCCCGAAGGGGAGAACCGATCTGGCGCGCCGGCTTCTGCCTTCGATCTTTTCGATCTGCGCGCGCAAGAATTCTATGGCGGGCTCCGGCCGCAAGCTTCCTGTTGACCTCCGGGAAGAGCTTCGTCATCATGTTCTCCATTTGTTCTCTCTTTGGCGGCTAAGAGTCAAGCGCCTTTCATCCGGAGCAAGGGTTGCAGTCGAACAAGTCGTATTGATTTGGCGACCGCTGCGTCTTTCGCTGTGCGCCCAACTCTCTAGCGACGTGGACACGCTCTGAGTGTATGATGTGTGAATCAGAATTGGGCGCGAGGCACAACCTTCCAACGACCGGCACGACGTAGTCGTTCAAGGGACGAAAGTAGAGTTTGTTCGTCAGCGTCGTTGGGGAGGCGCGACGTGCCGTTGTACGAAGAGTGGTGCGATACCACGAAAGAAAAAGACGAGCGCAAAGAGTATTGGTGCCTCGTCGAAAAAGCTGGCGGGCGTGATGCTATCCGCGAGTCGCTGGCGGAGACTGTCCGCTCTCATTACGACCGGCTTGATCGCATTGCGGATGATGTTGCGCGCCTGGGCTATGAGGGCGCCGCCGAAATCCTCCGCGCGCAGCTTCCGCAGACGGCAAAGGGACGCTCTGGCGATCTCGGTGAGATTCTTGCGACCGAGCTTGTTGAGGAAGGAATCGGCCTCCGCGTTCCTGTTCGCCGGCTCCGCTACAAGGACGGACGCAATATGGCGATGCGAGGCGACGACTTCATCGGCGCCGGATATGGGGCTGGTGACGACGGCGAACTGTGGCTCCTCAAGGGCGAAGCGAAAAGCAATCGCGTCTTGGGTAAAGCGACCGTCACGGCGGCGCGCAAGGTTCTCAATCGGGACAGCGGGCGATGCACGCCAGACTCGCTGTTGTTCGTCGCTAATCGCTTGCTGGAAAGCAACGAGGCCGAAGACGTCGCGCTCGGGCGGGCGATCCGCGATGAGATAGGTCTGAAAGTGCCGCGCGCGGGCCGCATTGACCACATGCTGTTCACAATGTCGGGCAACGCGCCGCCGGCCGCGCTGAAAGAGGACCTCGACGCGGCGACTACCAACCGCGACCAGTTCGTGGTGAACCTCCGCATCGAGGACCACCAGGACTTCATCAAGGAGATGTACGAAGAGGCGGAAGACCTTGGAAACGATTGACGAACTGCGGACTTTTCTGACCGCCGCCACCCAGGACGGAATTCTGCGTCGGTTGCTCTACCGAGGAGCCGCTTGGTCGTTGATCCGGAGCGATGGCGTGTTGCCGGCCGACGCGCCAGCGCTGGGCGCGACGATCGAGACGGACTTGGCTGAGCACGGTTTCGCGCTGCTGCGTGGCGCGATGGCGCTTCGCACCGTCGAAGGCGCATCGCCGCTTACCAGCAAGGCTTTCGAGCGAGCGGCCAACGCGTTCGAAGCTCTCGTCCGCAATGGAGACCCGGAAGCGCCGGATCGTGGGTTTCGCAGGACAATCGCGGCGGCCGCCTATCATCTCGCCGGCTATTCGGCCGTTGCGTACTCGCTGTTCAACGAAGTGCCTGGCGATCTCAACGCTGCGCCCGGCGAGACAGCCGTCATGTTGCTCATACTGCGGGACCTTGATCGGCTCCGCGGCTATGTCCGCGACTGGCTGAATGACGAAGCGCATGGCGATGCGCAGATGTCGGCCGAGCTGCGCGGCGAGGAAGCCGATCCCGACGAAGTGCTGGCAACGATCCTCAACACTACGATCTGCCGCGCCTTGGCTAACTTCGAGTTTGCGCTTGCCACCGGCGATGAGGAGCCGCTGGAGACGGCCCGCAGCCTGCTGGCCACCGCCATCAGTCTGGCGGACAACGCCCAGAACGTGCCGCTCTGGTGGACCTCGAACCTCTGCCGCCATCTGATCGATGATCTTTGGTCGCATTCGCTGCACCAAAATCTGCCGATCGATCCGCCGGACGGAGCCGAAGAGCGCTATCCCGAGCTTCGGCAGCTTTTCATCGGCTCGCTGTTCGCGCGCAAGAGTTCCGAGGTCGAGCTGTGGCCGTCGCAGCGTGAAGCGGCGCGTCGATCGACGGATATGACCGACGATCTCGTTGTGGCGCATCCGACCAGCGCCGGAAAGACGCGCGTTGCTGAGATCGCCGCGATGATGACGCTATCGGCTGCGCGTCGCGTCCTGATCGTCACGCCGCTGCGGGCGCTCTCAGCGCAGACGGAGCGCTCGTTCCGCAAGACATTCGCGCCCTTGGGCTTCAGCGTTTCGTCGCTCTACGGCGCAAGCGGATTGTCCGCTGGGGACGAGGACGCGCTGCGGTCGCGAGAGATCATCATCGCGACGCCTGAAAAACTCGACTTCGCGCTTCGAAGCGACCCAAGTTTGATCGACGACGTCGGCCTGATCGTTCTCGACGAAGGCCATATGATCGGCCCGAGCGAGCGCGAAATCCGCTACGAAACGCTGGTTCAGCGCTTGCTCCGGCGTGGTGACGCCGCCGACCGGCGGATCGTGTGCCTGTCGGCCATCCTTCCGAGCGGCGATGAGCTTGACGATCTGACCGCGTGGATACGATCCGATCAGCCCGGCGAACCCGTGCGGTCGGACTGGCGGCCGACGCGCCAGCGTTTCGGCATGCTGACATGGCGCGGGCTCGATGCCCGCCTGACACTCGATCTTACAGCGAATGGACCGTTCATCGATCGATTTGTCGTTCAAAAGCCGCCCCTTGGTCGGGAGAAAAAGCCGTACCCGCGCGAGGCCGGTCATCTCGCCTTGTTCGCCGCGTGGGAGTTTGCCGGTCAGGGCAAACGGACCCTGATCTTCTCTACGCAGGCCAATTGGGTCGAGGGCTACGGCAAGCGGGTGGTCGACCTGTGCCGCAGAGGCTATCTGGAGCCGCTTCTCGAAGACGAAGGCCCGATCGCAAGGGCGCTGGAAGTCGGGAAAGAATGGCTAGGCGAGGATCATCCCGCCGTTGCCAGTCTGAAGGTCGGTGTCGCCATCCATCACGGTCGCCTGCCTAGCCCATTTCTGCGCGAGCTGGAGGTCCTCCTATCGGAGGGTGTGCTGAAGGTGATCGTCGCGTCTCCGACGTTGTCTCAGGGCCTCAACCTCAACGCGGCGGTGCTGCTCGTGCCGGCGCTCTACCGTTCTGGGGAGCTCATCACCGGCGAGGAGTTCGCGAACGTCGCCGGTCGAGCTGGCCGAGCGTTTGTCGACGTCGAGGGCCTCATCGTCCACGTGATGTTCGATCGGGTTGACTGGCGCAGCGGCGAGTGGCGCCAACTGGTCGCCTCGTCGAAGGCGCGGACGTTGCAAAGCGGCCTGATTCAGATCGTCGCAGAGATCCTGGAGCGCCTGACGCGCGAAGGCATTCTCGCGCGAGCTGACGCCTGGGAGTATCTGGCGAACTCAAGGGACGGTTGGAAATCAGAGGCGGAAGAAGCCGCGGTGGCCGCCGAACTGGCTGATCCGGGCGCCGACGATGATGACGAGAACGAAGACGAAGGCGAGGAAGGGGATAGCGGCGGCGACGAAGAGGAAAACATAGAAGAAGAGCCGCTGTCCCAACTCGTCGAGCGCCTTGATGCGACCGTCTTCGGTTTGATCGAAGCCCTGGATGCTGATCGAGCGGATCTGCCGCGTTTGCTGGATGAGGCGTTGCAGGGGTCGCTTTGGGCGCGCCAGATCGCTCGCGAAGGCGAAGCAACAGTGGCGCAGCATCGGAAGGTCTTCGAGGCTCGCGCCCATCTGATTTGGAGCGTGACGACGCCGCAGGCGCGCAAGGGCCATTTCGCGATGGGTGTCGGCCTTGAGGCGGGCCTGGCTATAGATGCGATGGCGGACGAGTTGGGAGCGCTAGTGGATCGAGCCGATGCCGCGTCGCTGCCGGGTGATGTCGATGAACTCGCCGACGCGCTTTCTGGTCTGGCCGAGCGGCTGTTGGTCATGCGCCCATTCATTCCCGACAAAAGAAACGCGCTCCCGGCAGATTGGCGAAGGATTCTCCGCCAGTGGGTGTCGGGTGCGGAGGTGGCCGAGATCGGCCCCGACAATATGCGGGTTGTCGAGGAAGCCTTCACCTATCGGCTGGTCTGGGCGCTCGAGGCGATCCGCACGCGGCGCCTTTCGCTCGGATGGTCGCCAGACATCATTCCCGGTGGCGGGGCGGCCGCGCTCGAGACTGGCGTGCCGCGGTTTATGATGTCGATGTTGATCCGCGCTGGCTTGCCGTCGCGTCGCGCTGCGATAGCCGCGATCGAGAGTGCCGAGCCCATCTTTGTGACGCCGGCCGAGATGCGAGCTTGGCTGGAATCCGATGAGATTACCGCATTCACCGATCTGGGCGATTGGCCGACGCCGGATACCGCGGCGCTCTGGGCGCGGTTTAGAACCGAAGCCCTGAGTGGCGGCATTCAGAAGTGGAACGTCGAGCCCAACAAGCGCCTTCTCGATGTGCCCGCTGGCGAGCGAGCGCCCGGGCCTGGCTTGTATCGGATCATCACGGATGCTGGGGACGGACAGACTTGGCTCGCGACGCCGGACTACCGGCCGTTGTTCCAGTTCAAGAAGCCCGCCGTCGATCCAAAGCCGAGTCTTTTCTCAGGTCGAATTCCTGGCCGGACCACGCTGGTGGACGTGTTGCGAATTGGCCGCGGCAAGATGAGGTGGCCACGCGCGGACGCGTAAGCGGTGCGTTCAGTGACTGTCGCCATCGGTCAAGATAAGTATAACGCGAAAAAGGATATGCGGATGTAACTACCGCGGACCAGGATTGGGGGAATCTGGCAGTGCATATTGAATTTCTAGAGATCGCCAATTTCAGGAAGTTGTTGTCGACAAGGGTTGATCTATCTACCACGACCACACTCTTCGTTGGGGCGAACAATAGCGGTAAGACATCGGCGATGCTTGCGCTACGGCGCTTCCTGTCGCCGCGCCGCTGCCCGTTCGAGATGCACGATTTCACGTTGTGTCATTGGCCCACGATCATTGCCCTGGGCGAGGCGTGGATCGCTGCCCGAAACGCTGAGGAAATCGTAGACCTCGTCGTTGACCCCTGGGTGAGCGCGTTGCCGACGCTGGATCTGTGGCTGCATGTCGAAGCGGGGGAGATGCACCACGTTCGCGACCTCATCCCGACCTTGGATTGGGAGGGGGGACGACTCGGCGTCCGATTGCGCTATGAGCCGAAGGATCTTGCGCTCTTGTACAAGGAGTACATGGGGGCGGTGAGCGATGCCGAGACGATGAGGGCAGCAGCCGCCGCGGCCGCCACGGCGGAGAATCCTGACGCTGATCCACCCGCCACTCCGCCTAAGCTGACGATCTGGCCCGAGAGTCTGGTCGATTTCCTGAGTAAACGTTTGTCCACGCACTTCACCATTCGGGCCTATTCCCTGGATCCGGGTCAGCTTGTCGCCCCCGCAAAGTCTCTGGCGCGTCCGCAGGTCCTTCCGGGCGGTTCTCGGCCGATCGACGGGGACCCGCTGAGCGGCTTGATCCGTGTCCATGATATCCCGGCGCAGAGGGGCTTCGGTGAGGAACAGCAGGCTGCTGAGGAGGAGGACGCCCCGGTGTCGGCAAGTGGCAGTCGGCTGTCCGATCAGCTCAGAAGCTACTACGCCAAGCACCTCGACCCGACGAAGGGACCTGATCCGAAGGACCTCGGCGCGTTGCAGGCGATAGAAGCCGCCCAGGACGCGTTCGACCAGCGGCTGACCGAGAGTTTCAAGGCAGCGTTCACCGAGGTCGAGGGCATGGGATACCCTGGCGTGACCGATCCGCGTCCGCGCGTCTCGACGCGCCTGAAGGCTATCGACGGTCTCAACCACAATGCGGCGATCAGCTTCGAAGTGGACGTCATTGCCGAGGACGGCGCGGCGACGCCCGTGTTGCGGTTGCCCGAGGCGAATAACGGCCTCGGCTATCAAAACCTGATCTCGATGATATTCCGGTTGATGAGCTTCCGTGACGCCTGGATGCGCGTCGGGAAGGCATCAACCGGTGCGACGGTGACCACGACCGAGCCTCTCCATCTCGTTCTGGTCGAGGAACCGGAAGCGCATTTGCACGCGCAGGTCCAGCAAGTCTTCATCAAGAAGGCTTACGCGGTGCTGCGTGCGCACGAGGACCTTGGTGACGACCAAAAGCTGCGCACCCAATTGGTTGTCAGCACCCATTCGAGCCATGTCGCGCATGAGACGTCGTTCTCTTGCCTGCGCTACTTCCGGCGGCTGCCTGCGGGTATGGCCGCGAAAGTGCCGGTCTCCACTGTTATCAATCTGTCGGAGGTTTTTGGTCCGGGCAGTGAGACGGAGCGTTTCGTGACCCGATATCTTCGGGCCCAGCACGCGGATCTGTTCTTCGCCGACGCGGCCATTTTGGTGGAGGGGCCAGCGGAACGTATGCTCGTCCCCAATTTCATCCGGGCGCACTATGACGAGCTCAACCAATGCTACATCACCCTGCTTGAGATTGGAGGAAGCCACGCGCATCGTCTCAAGCCTTTGATTGATCATCTCGGCTTGCTGACCCTTATTATCACTGACCTGGATACGCTGGATAAAACG
Organism: Brucella lupini; assembly: GCF_002252535.1. Classification (NCBI taxonomy): domain Bacteria; kingdom Pseudomonadati; phylum Pseudomonadota; class Alphaproteobacteria; order Hyphomicrobiales; family Brucellaceae; genus Brucella; species Brucella lupini. Next base: position 37,772 of record NZ_NNRN01000034.1, on the reverse strand, counting down.
GGGGGCGCCTCCGTCCCACCCGCGAAAGGTGCTAGTCAGAAAACCAACAATGCGACGTTGAAGACATGGGTGCCAAAGCTCGACGACGTCGATGAGTTGATGCGAGCTGATGCCGCGACGAAGACGCTACATGAGGACGACGACCCGCTATTTGCTGTGCGGGCCGCGTATCAGATCCCGTTGGGTCTGACATCCCTGGGTATTGTCGGACCGGAGGTCGCATATCCTTATACGTTTGAGGACGCACTGGCGTTCGAGAATCTCAGCTTCTTCGCCGAACTGGATGGCACTGGCCTGGTCCGCAAGTTTCGCGATGCGATCGCTGATGGTGGTGGGGCGGCCGCGATCGGCGGGAAAATGTACCTCGCTCTCAAGAACGGCAAGAAAGCTGAGTTTGCGCTTGACGTTATGGAGGTTGAGAATTTCGACACGATCGTCGTGCCGCGCTACATCGCCGAGGGACTAGAATGGCTACTTGCGCAGCTCAAGAAAAAGCAGGTTGAGATTCTGCCTCTGGTCAAAGAGGCACCGCCCGAGGAGGAGATTGAGGCTGACTCGCCGGTCGAAGAGCATGTCGTCGCTGAAATCGAGGGGGCCGACGCATGAGCGCGGTCGACGACAAATTCGATTCCGAAGCCGATGAAACGATCCTCGCCTGCCTGAACGTCGATAAGCCGAGGAGCTTCTTTCTCTATGCCGGCGCCGGCTCGGGCAAGACGCGCTCGCTGGTCGAGGCGATACGGACGGTGTGTAAGGAGCAGGGGCGGCGGTTGTCGCTATCTGGTCAGAAGATCGGGGTGATTACCTATACCAATGCCGCCTGCGACGAGATCAAGCAACGGCTCGAGTTCGATCCTCGCGTAGAGGTGTCGACCATTCACGCATTCGCGTGGTCGCTGATTGCCGGTTACGACGGTGATATTCGCGGGTGGCTGTCAACTCGGCTCCTGGCGGATATCGCGGAGCTGGAAGAAGCACAGGCGAAGGGTCGGGCAAACAGCAAAGCTGCGTCGGACCGGGCTCGCTCGATAGAGAGCAAGCGGCGTCGCCGCGACAACCTCGCCGAAATTACGCGGTTTGTTTACAGCCCGACGGGCGACAACCGCACCAGAGACGCTCTGAGTCACGCAGAGGTCATCGCCATGACCTCCGATTTTCTCGGCGCGAAGCCGGGTTTGCGCCGGCTGCTGGTGACCCGCTTCCCCATTCTTCTGATCGACGAGAGCCAGGATACGAGCCGGAGGCTCATGGATGCGCTGCTCGATGTCGAGGCGGGATATCGCGAGGCCTTTTGCCTGGGACTCTTTGGCGACACGATGCAGCGCATTTACGCCGACGGTAAGGAGCGTTTAGCGGAGGCGATCCCGCAGGCCTGGGCTAGGCCGAGGAAGCGGATGAACCATCGTTGTCCCACGCGGGTTATTACGCTCATCAACAAAATCAGACGAGATGAGGATGACGAGGAACAGCAGCCGCGGAGCGATGCGAAACAGGGTGTTGTTCGGCTGTTCGTCGTCTCGCAGTCAATAGCTGACAAGAGCGCCGCAGAGGCCACCGTGGCGGCGCGAATGGCAGAGCTCACTGGCGATCCGAGCTGGGCGGCGGGAGCAGAGGCGATCAAGACGCTGGCGCTGGAGCACCTGATGTCCGCACGCCGGTTTGGCTTCGAACAATTCTTCGAGCCTCTCTATGCGGTCGAGCGCATCCGCACGAGCTTTCTACAAGGGACGGGGGCGGGCATCGGACTTTTCACGCGCGAGATACTGCCGCTGGTCACGGCCCTGCGCTCGGGAGATCGGTTTGCTGTCGCTGCGGTCGTTCGGCGCACATCTCCACTCCTCGAGCGCAAGGCGCTTGAAGCTGCAGGCGAGAAGCAGGTTGGCCTTCTCAGCGAGGTCAAGGCTGCTTGCGATGGCCTGCTGGCCTTGGTGAACGAGGATGAGAAGCCGACCGCGCGCTCGGTCTTGCGCTATGTCGCCGAAGCTAACCTCTTCACGATACCAGAGGTGCTCGTTCCGTTTTCCGCCGCCGATGCCGTCGTCGTGGAAGGCGAGGGTGACGCAGCCGGCGACGCCGACGACCAAGAAGAAGAAGTCGATGTCAAAAGCGAGTTGGGCGGTTGGCGGTTGGCGCTTGAGGCGCCGTTCGACCAGATCGAGCGATATGATCGCTACGTTCGGGGCCTCTCGCAGTTCGACACGCATCAGGGGGTAAAAGGGCTAGAATTTCCAAGGGTGATGGTTGTTGTTAGCGACGATGAAGCCCGCGGTTTCATGTTTGCTTACGACAAGCTTTTCGCGACAAAGGCGAAGAGCAAGACGGATCTTGATAATGAAGCTGCCGGCAAGGAGACAACGATCGATAGGACGCGACGGCTGTTTTACGTGACCTGCAGCCGCGCTGAAGAGAGCCTTGCCGTTGTGTATTACGCAGCTGATCCCGCGCTCGCGCGCGACGCAATGATCAGACAAGGTTGGTTCGAAGCCGGTGAGATAGAATTGATCTCATAGTGTATTGAGCGCGGGCGGACGCAAGCACCGAGAATGGCGTGAGACGCACCCATGCTCCTCAGCGGGCGGCGGGAGTCCAACCCGCCGCGATCGCTTCCGCCGCGCTGCAGAACCAGCGCTCGCCGTGCGCGGTGTCAATCACCGTGACGCCGTAGTCTCGCTGGCCAGGTGTGTGAAAGATCTTGCGACCTTTGGCGTTGATGTTGCCCTTCAGTATGCAGGACCCTGGCGGGGACTGCGGAGCCGGTCGCTCCGCTCGGGCGTCGGCGCGCCAATGGTCGGGCGGTTCGAACGTTCCAGCCCAGAGGCCGCGCTTGGCCGACCGGGCCTCCCGCTCGGCAGCGGCATAGGCTCCTCGGCTGAACTGGCGGTATTCGACCGCCCAGCCTTCGCGGATCATGGCCTCGCCAAGGTTATGGCCCGCGACTTTGCACTGGGCGACCATCCGGCCATAGCCGTCTCGGTCTTTTTGCCGGCAATCCACGGATCGGCCGCCGATCAGGGCGATCAGGCGCTCACGCGCCACTTCCCCGCATCTGAAGCCACGACCAGCGGCGTCTTGGCAGATCTGGAGGGCTTCGGGTGCATCTATGCCCCACAGCCGAACGCGCTCGCCGCCGAGCGTGAAGGTGTCGCCATCAATGATGTGCGTCGCGGGCGAGGCGGCGATGAGACCGAGAGCGAGCAAGGGAGGGCAGTGGCGAAGCTGCACCGCTAGATGTTTCCAGCCGGTCGTATGATCCGGGGGCGGCGCGTGCCTGGAATGGGCGGCGGCTGCGTCGCGGTCAGTAATCCCTCTTCGGCCGCTTTCTGCAGGTGCATGAACGTCATGCGATCGGCGATGTATTCGCCCAAGGCTTCAGGGTTCTCCTTTGACGGAATCGGCGCGTCGTATGTGAGCGGCAGGAAGGCTGTGAGCGCGATCCTGTAGAGCGGCGCGGCGTACTCGAAGATGGTGCGCTGAGGCGTGGCGAGCAGCAGCGTGCTCCGGTCCACGGGATTGCCGTGAAGGAAATCGTTTCGGCAAACATAGAGCGTCTCGACCAGCCATGACGCCAGAGTCCGTTTCACCTTCGTCTTCCCGCCGGTGTCATGTGCGAGCTGGCCGCTGGCCGGAATCGCCCACCGCGTCCGCTCGATCAGTTCGAACACCTTTTTGCGATCCGCCTGACCGCTTCCGCCCGGGTGAACCAGAATTTCAAAAGCGCTGACCCAGAGCGAGACGATCCGGCCGACATCATAGAACGTCGTGTCGGTCCCGGCAGGCAGCAGCGAAGCCTGGTAGGCCATGTTGAGAGAACGCATCAGCGCCACGTCCTCCCATGCCGGCTCATGGGCCCCATATCGGCGGCGCCAACGTGCCAACAGCGCGCTGAGCAGTGGTTCGTCGATGTCGCTCGCCGCGAGCGGCGTGCGGAAGATGGTCGGTGATGACTGGCCTCGGAAGCTAGACACCATATGCGTGCCGAGGATGGCCGGTGTGCTGCCAATGACGTCCTTGTAGTGCCGGTCGAGCATCCACGGGTAGATCGCGAAGGCCTCGCCGAACAGAACGCGGTGCCCGCGCGGATAGCGAAGCTCCATAGCGCGCCCGTGGGTGATGGCCGACAGTGCGACGGTGTCTCGGAAACTTCCCAGGGCGGCGACGGTGCGGAAGCTTGGTGGCGCATCGGCATCGAGTAGGAGGACGGCCGGCTCGAACTTCTCTCCGAAATTATCCGAGAAGCGATTGAGGAATTGCTTGAACGTCGGATGGGCGCGCTTCAGGGCCTTGACGCGAGGGTCATGAGCCGGCGCGATCGCCGCGATCTCGCAGTCGACGGCCTGGTCGAGGGGCACGTTGGGTAGGACGAACACTGGCGTCCATTCGACGGTCATACGCTATTCCTCAGGTGGCAGGCCTAGCCGCGGGGCTGTTCGCTCTTCCATAGGCGATGCTGCTCGCGCAGCTCCGCCTCGATGGCTGCTAGCCGGGCCCCGTAATCCAGGCCGTTTGGGCTTCTGGCGGCGACCTCGGAGGACGCAATGACGAGACGCCACGCGCCATAGTCGTGAAAGGGATTGAGTCCAATGACGTTGCCGAGCACGAGATCGCTGGGCGGCGGCGCGGCCAACAGCTTCGCGAAGGCTGTGGTCGCGGCGTTCATGTTCCAATCGGAGACGAACAACACCAGCGCGCAGAGGGCAAGCAAAACGGGTGGAGCGCCTTTCCATCGATAAATTTCGCGATGTCGTTTGCCGAAATCGATGCCACCGTTCGCAGCGACGAAGGTGCAGAGCGAGATCGCGGCCTCATAGTAGGGCTGGAGTTTGGTGGCGTCGAAAACCTCGCGCCCATGGTTTTTCCGGGCGAGCTCGGCCGCCTGTCGCCACGTCGCCTCTTCGAAAGGCAGGATGCCGCCTTTCACCAGATCGAACAGATCGAGGTGCTTTTCGGTGAATTGCTTCTTCGCGGCGGCTTTCCAATCGAAGGCCGGCATGTCGCCGTGGGATGGGTGGAACGGCCAGCGCTGATGGTAGGGATGTCGCTGTAGCGCCTGTGTCCATGGGATCGCCTCTAGCGGCAAGGACACCGTGAAGCGGGTGGCGGACTTGAGATCGAAAAACCACTGCCGCATGTCCCGGATGCGACGTTGGTCAAAGATACCCTGCTCTATGCCCTTGCAGACGAGAAGCCGAATCGCGCGCGTTTCCGCGCTCTTTTCTGATCCGAAGTCGAGAAGGCTATCCTGAGTCGAGCGCGTTTCGTCGTCGCCGTAGAATTCACAGAACGGATGATGGGCGTCGCCGCCGCTGGGATCGACAAATCTGAAATGTGCCTGTCGGAGAACCGCCTTAGAGGCCCGCGATCTTGCCGATCGAACGACGCCAGCACCGAATTTGCCGCACGATGAGCATTGAATATCGGCGCGGATCGCATCGCCAAACCCGCTTAGAAGTTCAGCCCCGTCGCGGTCCTGCGTTGGTTGTGCGCCGGTCATCAGGGTCGCGAGCTGGTCAACGTCGAGTTCGCGCGCGAACCTTATAGAAAATGCAGTTGCTGGCATTTGCCTTCCCCGGCGCCTTGATCGTATGCGCCGATCGAGCGACGCGATTACACACTACTTATCAATATTGGTGTTCTTCGTGGAGTGGTCAGTCGTCGGCGTTTATTGTCCTGAGATCAGCAAGGAAAGCCGTGCCGATTTCCACGGCCCGCTTGGCCGCGTCCGAGTCGACATCCACGCCGTGCGATGCCTCGAGCATGGATTGCACGACGCCGTGCATTTGCCTGATGCTGGCTGGAGAAACTCCCAGGCCTTGCAGTTTGCCGAGCATCTGCGAGATGCCCATCCGACGCGGATCGATGCCCTTAGCGACGACGAGTTCACGCAGGGCGCGCTCGATTTCGATACGAAGCTTGACGACCGACATGAGCGGGAATTCCCGCCCAAGCTCCTCGACCGTCGGAAGATCTTCTTGGAGCTGAGGAGGGAGCGCCTGCGAAAGTTGATATTGAGCCACCCCCATCGGCTTGCTCGAATCTCGCAAGGAGTACTCGACGATCACCTCGTTGCGTCCCTTGCACAGGATGATGCCGATCGTCGGCTTGTCGTCGGGATGGCGCAATTGCTCGTCCACGGCCGACAGATAGAAATTCATCTTGCCCGCGAACTCGGGTTTGAAATCCTCGATCTTCAGCTCGATCACCACGAAGCAGCGCAGTCGCAGATGGTAGAACAGCAGGTCGAGGTAATAATCCTGCCCGCCGACTTCGAGATGGTACTGGCTGCCGACGAAGGCGAAGCCCTTGCCGAGTTCGAGGATGAGCGAGCGGAGGTGTTCGATCAGGCCGCGTTCGAGATCGCGCTCTAGCATATCGGGGCCAAGCGAGAGGAAGTCGAACGTATAGGGGTCTTTGAGAATCTGCTGGGCCAGCTCGGATTGCTCGGCCGGAAGTGTCTGCGAGAAGTTGGTCAGCGCGCTTCCTTGACGGGCGAAGAGATTGCTTGCGATCTGGTGGGCGAGAACGTTCCGGCTCCAGCCGTGCTCAATTGTCTGCCGGGCATACCAAGCGCGTTCTTCAGATGCCGTGGTGGCATCGAGAAGGAGCATGTTGTGGCCCCATGGCAATTGTGCAGCAAGCTGCTGCACAAATTCGCCGTCGGGCCAGGCCTCTGCGAAGGTGCGCATATATTTCAGGTTTCGGGCTGAAAGTCCGGTCATCTCGGGAAAGGCTTGGCGGAGGTCCTCCGACAGCCGGTCGATGACCCTGGCGCCCCATCCCTCGCGCTCCTGCCGACTCAGAATATCGCGACCGATGGTCCAATAGAGCACCACCAGCTCGCGATTGACGGACAGGCCGGCCCGGTGGCGGGCAGCGGCGATCTTCTGCTTCAGGACTCCGACGAACGCGGCGTAGGTGTGTGCATTGACCTCGGTCGAGGGAGCGGAAGCCTTCGCTCGCCGAGAATGGACGGGTTTCGGCGGCCGAGAGGTCATGCGGCCGCTTTCAGGCGCTTCTTCGCCAGCATGGCGCGGACGAATTTATCCCATTTCGCCATGCCGGCGCGTTTCTCGACCATGTAGTGCCAGCGGTCGTAGTGCTTGGAACTGACATCTTGCAGCGCGTGGTTCTGCAGGCGATCGCGAATTTCCTTTGGCACGCCTGCCTTGCCGGCGAGCGTCTTGAACGTGCGGCGAAGATCGCGGTTTGTCGCATACGGGATCACGCCGCGATCTCTCTGCCGCCAGACAAAGCTGTACAGAGTGCCGTGGCTGACCGGCTTGGACGGGTCCTTCGCGGAGGGGAAGAACCAGCCGTACTCGTTCGGCTTGATCGATTCGATCAGTTCAGCGGCGAGCAACGGTACAGGGACGGCGTGCGGCTGGAGGTTCTTAGTTTTCGACCAGTCTATGATCCGCTCCTTGGCGTCCCATTGATCGACATGAAGCCGCGCAATCTCCTCGACGCGTTGGCCGGTCAGCATGATGAGTTGCACTGCTCGTGGATAGGAGGGGTGAACCGGCGTGTCGGGGTGGTCCAGCCAGCAATAGAGCTGAACAAACTCGTCTTCGTCGAGCCAACGCGTGCCTTGGACCTTCGGCTCGGTAGGAATGCCGGTTGCCGGGTTGAACGGAAGCCGGAAGCGCCGAGAAGACTGCTGCCGATAGTCGTTGTCGGACTTCATGCCCCAACTGAATGCCGCATGGAGATAGGAGCGGACATGATCGGCCATTGATTTCGCGCCGCGCTCGTAAATCGGCCGTATCAGCTCGATGATCTCCTCGGCCTCGATCTCGCGGGCGAGGCGGTTACGTCCGAGCGTATCGGCGATCTTGTTGAGGCCCTTTTCCGTTTCCTTCCAGGACGGCTTCCCCGCGTCCTTGAGCGCGGCAACATAGCCTTCGAACAGATCGGCGACCGTGCCGGGACGCGTATCGGTCGCAATTTTGATGCTCCGGCCCCTCTGGATGACGTCGGCGAAGTCGCGCTTGAACATCTCGCGCGCCTGAGCGAGCGACATGGAAGGGTACGCGCCGAGCTTCTTTTTGGTCCGCTTTCCGTCACGCCACTGCTGCGCCATCCAGTCCGCTGTGACGCGCTTCGGCATGGGCTTGAGGACAAGCACGAGGCGACCGGTGCCGCGGCCTTCGCCATCGGCGAGATTTTCCTGCTTCTGGCTTAGCTCAACCCGCTTCAACGCATGTCGGATCGCGGTGTCGGTCAGGCTTGGCATGGCGTTTTCTCCTGTTCCGCAACTGGGATCGGTCGAGGAGAAACGGGGATCGTTTGCTGGGATCGGAAAGCCGCTTTCAACCCCTCTAACCGCTCCCAATTTGCCATAACCGCCCCCTGTACGCAATGCGCGAAAAGCGGCTATTTCATTGATGATTCAGCGGTATTCAGCGTGATCGAACGTGATCATTGAGGGGGTAGTGGGATGGTTGTGCACCAGAATAATGGCGGTGGCGGAGAGTTCCAGAGCCCGTTTGACCACTTCGCGCGGATAGACCGGCGTGTGGTCCACCGTGCCCGTCTGCTGGACTTCATCGGCAATCAGTTTGTTCTTCTTGTCGAGAAACAGGATGCGGAACTGCTCGCGGGTCTCGTAAGCCATGGCCGCGGTGCAATATTCGATCACCTTGTTCCAAGAGCCGAGTACTTCGCGCTCCATGACAGTGCTGCGCGCACTTCGCTTGGCGACAGCCTCTACAAGCTTGAGTTCATGCGCCACAGTAGGACCGGCGCCGGGAACTTCGGCAATCAGCTTTTCGGGGGCGGCCAGTACTTCGGCAATCGAGCCGAACCGCATCAGCAGAGCTTTGGCGAGCGGCTTGGTGTCGGCGCGGCGAATGGCGCGAAACAACAACATTTCGAGCAGTTCATAATCAGCCAGCGCATCGGGAGTATCCCGAAAGCGCTGTTTGAGACGATCACGATGTCCGGCATAATGCGGCTTGTCGATCTTCGGCGTAAGTTGAAGTGTATCACTGAAACCGGGCAACTCAATGTTACCCGGCTCATTCTTGCTCTTTGCCATCCTGTTTAAACCCCCGCAAAAACAGACCAGACAATTACCGAGAACTATATCTCTTCGTTGTTATCTCATGGAAGATGGGCCGAAGACATTGGCCGGAGAGAGTGTAAATATCTCGCAGCCATCCTTCGTAACACCCACCGTATGTTCATATTGTGCCGTCAGCGAACGGTCTCTGGTAACCGCGGTCCAGCCGTCGGCGAGGACCTTCACGTGCGGCTTGCCGAGATTGATCATCGGCTCGATCGTGAAGATCATGCCTTCCTTGATCTCGACACCTTCATTCGGCGTGCCGTAATGGAGGATATTCGGCGCGTCATGGAACAGCTGCCCTACGCCGTGACCACAGAAGTCGCGCACAACGGAGCAGCGCTCGCCTTCGGCAAAAGTCTGAATTGCGGCACCGATAGCGCCGGTTTTCACGCCAGGCTTTACGGCGGCAATCCCACGCAGAAGGCTTTCATAGGTGACTTCAAGCAGCCGCTCAGCGGCGCGCTTGATTTCGCCTACCACATACATGCGGCTTGAATCGCCGTGCCAGCCATCAAGGAGATAAGTCACGTCGATATTGACGATATCACCCTCGCGCAGTGGCTTCTCGTTCGGAATGCCATGGCAGACGACGTGATTGATCGACGTGCAGGTTGATTTCGTGTAGCCGCGATAGTTCAACGTTGCCGGAAACGCGCCGTGATCCATGCCGAACTCGAACACGAAGCGATCGATTTCATTGGTGGTCACGCCCGGCTTGACGATATCGTTGAGGGCATCGAGACAGCGTGCCGTCAGGTTGCAGACCGTGCGCATACCCTCGAAAGCCTCGGGGCCATAGAGCCTGATCTGGCCCGTATATTTCATGGGTGCGCTTGTTGCTTCGATATAGGTTACCATCACTCGATCCGTCTTAATCTACTCAATTGGCACCAGCTTACTGGCATCAATGCTTTTGTCCGTTATGTGGCACCGAACGGCCCAAGCCTCAACCCCGTTTGCACGCGCACGTTCAAAAGCGCGTGCGTAAGTGGGGTCGAGATCACCCGAAATGCTGAATCAGCTGCAATCGTTTCGCTGGATAATAAACAGCATCACGCCCCGATGACCAGCGGCAACAACGTCGACGAGTTCATCAAGATGTTTTGCGCCTCGCGCCGTCACCGTATCGGGGAATTCCGCCAATCCGAGCGTGCGAATAAAGTGTACATTCTTGACCTCGACATAGGCTCGCTGGCGCGGGCCGTCATCCAGTAAAAGGTCGATGCGCGAGTTGCGGCCATATTTCTGTTCACGCTTGAGGCTGGCATATCCTGCGAGGCCAGGAATAAGACCCTTGAGGATTGCTTCTTCGGCGATCCTGTTCGGCAAGCCGGTGTTCACGCCGACCAGTGTGTTATCCGCTTCGACAATCTGCAGCGTATGGGCATATTTGCGGTGAGGAGCATCCGAAACACTCAGCCAGACGCGAGAACCTGGAGCGGTCAATCCGAGCATGGAGCCGGTATTGGGCACGGAAGCAGTGATGAAGCGCCCATCGTCAAGTGTGACGTCGGCCAGAAATCTTTTGTAGCGGCGTTCCAGCCTGCCGGTAACCAAAGGTGTTTGAAAAATCATGTGCCGATTTAGAGTAGTTCGGCGCGTGCGCGAAAGGCTTTTCTGATTACGTTGCGAAATTAGTCAGTGAACGAGAGCAGTTGGCCTAGAACAGCGCCTTAACGACGTCGGCCCAGCTCATATCCGCACCGAGAACCATTGCTGCTGCAACGAGACCGGCGCCGAGAAAGGTGAGGGTGGTTCTTGTTTCGCTTGTCATTATTCTTCCCCATCAAATCACTTGTTCGAAGTTGGGAAGAATTTCGCGGGAGAATTTGCCCGGATTGTGATGCGATAATGGCTATTCCGGGCAATTTGCGGGCTTTTTACAGATAGGGTAAACGCCGCCCCGCTTTTGTTACTGTTTTACCCAATTGAAGACGAGTTCCTCGCGGAAAGCGAAGCGGACGACGTGACTTGCCACGACCTCTTCGAGGCGGGCGAGGTTTTCTTCCGAGGTTTCAACCGTTGTGGTCAGTCTTTCCGCATCGGCATCGAGAATCACGAGACGATTCTCGCCGAGATCGATGGTGCCGTGTTCCGGCGTGAATTCGACTGCGAATTTGTGCGCCCAATGTTTGCAGAGCTGCTGAAGGTAGCGGCTGGCATGGGCGGTGGGAACGATTGCTGTTGCTTTCGACATTATGCTGTCCTTTCGAAAAGGTTGCAGCCCGGCGCGTAACAGCATCCTGGCAATTCAGCCAGTAATATTTGCGTCAATTCTAAAGGAAAAGAAAAACCAGCAATGGTACGCCCAAGGGGAATCGAACCCCTGTCTGCGCCGTGAAAGGGCGCTGTCCTAACCGCTAGACGATGGGCGCCTGCTGGTGTGGGGCGCTTATAGTCAGGAAATTTCTGACATGCAAGCCCCTTTTTTCACCTGTCTGTGAATAAGTTCAGGCAGCACGAAACGGCGCCAATCAAGCGCTAATGGATTGAATTATAAGGGAAAAAGAAAAACCAGCAATGGTACGCCCAAGGGGAATCGAACCCCTGTCTGCGCCGTGAAAGGGCGCTGTCCTAACCGCTAGACGATGGGCGCCTGCTGGTGTGAGTGGGCTTATATTCAGGAAGGTTCTGACTCGCAAGCCCCAAAAAACACTTTTCTGAAAAAAATCGAATGTACTGCAAAAATGGGGGAAACTTCGGCGGGTGGATTCCTTATTTCCTTGAATATAAAGACAAAAGAAAAAGCCGGATCATATGATCCGGCTTCCGTGTATCCTTGGGACGCCTCTTTTTTAGCCCTTGCAGCGCCAGTTCCAGTCGCGTTCCGGCCCAACGTCGACGTGAACCGAAGTCGTGTGGCAATAGGTGCCGACGCCGCCACGTCCCGACATGGACCGGGCGAAGCGAGCGACTTCCCACTTGGAAACGCCGTCGATCTGAATATCTGCGGCTGCACAGATCATATGGAGCGATTTGCGGGCACCATTGACTTTCCGGTTATAGGACGGGCTGCGATAGCCCGAAGTTACCATTACCGGACGGCGGAAATGCCGCTCCATGGTTTTCAGCATGGATACGAGTTGCGGCTTGAGACAGGCAACATCGACGGTCTGTCTTTGTACTTTCAGGCCATTGGGCGCAAGGCGGGCAAGACCCGGAGCCGAAGCAAGTGTTACGCTCGCAAATTCATCATCTTCGTTCGCGTCAATATCGCTATCGTCATAAAGACTGTTGCGATGCTTGATTTCAACGCCGCCATTGGGGCGCACGCCCGGCAGCGAATAATTGTATTCATGCTTCGCAGATGGCGAAACCGGTTTGGCGACAGCAAGCTTCTTGTTTTCGGTTCTGTCTGAGCGTTTTCCGGTCGATTCGTCCGAGAAAAGTCGGGATATGCTGCCTTGCGAAGCCGTTGGGCGCTGCGGCGAGGCGTAAGCGCTCTTCGTGGAGCCGAACAATGAAGCGACCTGAACGGGCTTTTCAGCTTCGGCAGGTTTTGCCGCTGCGGTTTGCTGTGTTTCTGCAGCTTCGGCAGGCTTTTCGTCCTTTGCCGGTTCCTGCTGCTTTTTCGTGGTTTCGGCTGGAGCGGCTGCCGCAGGTTGTTCTGCGGCTTGCGCAGGTTCAGGTTCAGCGGGCTTGTTGCCACCGAACATGCCGAAAAGCGATGAACTCTTCGGCTGCTGCGGGGCGAGGGCTGCTACCTGTGCCGGCTGTTGTTCCGTGGCCGTTGCAGTCTCGACCGGTTTTGCCTGCTCTTTATTATTGGTGTTTGTCGCTTCAGCCACTGTGGCGGGTTTAGTTTCGCCCGGCTTGGCTTCGGCCTTTTTCTCTTCTGTCGACGGAGTTGCAGCCGTCGCTTCTGCGGCAGCTGTCTGATCGGCGGCACTTTGCAATGTGTCCGCAATCATGGAGCCACCGGTTGCAGAGGTCATCTGGAGCGGTTTGCCGTCAAGGCCTGTACCGGTTGACGTGCAGGACGCGACAAGAAGCGCAAGCAAAGCCACGCTGCCTGAAAGAAACCTGCCGGTGGTCCGGTGTGTAGAATGCGCAAATTTCAACAGTCTGCTCCAGCTCGATTTCCCTGACCAGTTTGGCGACCCGAATCCATTCGGGCCTACCTGGTTTCGGGAGATCGGCTCTCCCGTGCGAGGCTGACATCATCCCTGATGGCTATCGTCCCCACAGCTCCCGACTGTTCGTGCCGGGAAAGAAATTCAGAAATATCAGCGTGTTATGATGGTCACTTCAGAGTTATGACTGTCATTTCGCTGTATTGGACAAATCACCTGATTGGCAATTGGTTACCAATTTTTAAGTTTTTTAATCGCCGAGCGCAACTATTGATGCACATTTAGAGTTAAAAGACTTCGCAGTCCGTGCGGAATATTCGACAATAACGAAATATTACTTTATGTAACCATTGGTTACATTCGCCGTTCCTATCCGTCGCGCACGATAGTCTGCGAGCCCTGATCCGGCTTCACGGCAAGGCGAATTTCCGATTTACATCACTCACTTGTTGACAGGGTGCCTCGACTTGGTGCTATCCCTTCGCAATTGCTTTATCTTTGTCTGGTGTTGTGGCCAACGGCACCTTATGCGGCATTAACCGGGAACAGAAACATGACCAATCGCACGCGGCAGATCGCCAATCTTTTGCTGGCAGCAACGGCGGCGGCGATGCTCACGGCATGCGCGGGCGGAAAAGAGTTTCAGGGTACGCCGCAGGAAGGTGCTTCGCGCACCGGTGTTTTCCCCACATTCGGCCATATGCCGAAGGCTGCGACCACGCAGATCACCGCAGAAGAAAAGCAGCAGCTTACAACCAAGCTTGATGCCGACCGCACGCGTCTGGCGGCATCCAGAGGCACTGGCGCCGGCTTCACGCCCGCCGAGGCTGCGAGCTTGCGTCAGCAGGCGCAGCAGGAAACGGACGCTACCCTGAAACAGATCGAAAGCGGGGAAGAGTAAATCCTCTTCCTTGGTTTTTTGGCGCGCATCTTATCCGAAAACCGTTTCACACTTTTCGGGATGTGCTCTAAAGACGAAATCCGCGTTCTTTGACGCGGCAACACGTCTCGACCCGATTCGAGAACAGGTGTATAGCTCCATTGCGGCGCATACGCGCCATTACGTTCAACCCTCCACTGGAACAGGATCATGTCGGAAGAATTCCATAAAGTCCGTCGTCTGCCCCCTTATGTCTTTGAACAGGTCAATCGTCTGAAGGCATCGGCGCGAGCGGCGGGTGCCGACATCATCGATCTGGGCATGGGCAACCCCGATCTGCCGACCCCGCAGAACATTGTCGACAAGCTGTGTGAGGCCGTGCAGGATCCGCGCGCGCATCGTTACTCCTCATCCAAGGGGATTCCGGGGCTGCGTCGCGCGCAGGCACAATATTATGCGCGCCGCTTCGGTGTGAAGCTCAATCCCGATACGCAGGTCGTTGCCACGCTCGGTTCCAAGGAAGGTTTCGCCAATATGGCGCAGGCCATCACCGCGCCGGGCGATGTGGTTTTGTGCCCGGACCCGACCTATCCGATTCACTCCTTCGGCTTCATCATGTCGGGCGGGGTGATCCGTTCAGTTCAGGCCAAGCCGGATGATACCTTCATTCCGACACTTGAGCGCGGCGTGAAGCACTCGATCCCGAAGCCGATCGCATTGATCCTGAATTTCCCGTCCAACCCGACGGCCTATGTAGCAACGCTTGATTTCTACAAGGATGTCGTCGCATTTGCGCGCAAGCATGACATCGTCATCCTGTCGGATCTAGCCTATTCGGAAATCTACTTCGATGGCAATCCGCCACCGTCGGTGCTGGAAGTGCCGGGCGCCATGGATGTGGCGGTGGAGTTCACCTCCATGTCGAAGACGTTTTCCATGCCGGGCTGGCGCATGGGGTTTGCGGTTGGCAATGAGCGCCTGATCGCGGCTCTTACCCGCGTGAAGTCCTATCTCGACTATGGTGCGTTCACACCAATCCAGGTTGCCGCGACGGCAGCGTTGAATGGTGACGGTTCGGACATCGCCTATGTGCGCAATGTCTATAAACAGCGCCGCGATGTGCTGGTCGAAAGCTTCGGTCGGGCGGGCTGGGATGTTCCGCCGCCAGCGGCAACCATGTTCGCCTGGGTTCCGATCCCTGAACGCTTCCGTCCACTGGGTTCGCTCGAATTTTCCAAGCTTCTGGTCGAGCAGGCCGATGTGGCCGTTGCGCCGGGCATCGGTTTTGGCGAACACGGCGACGATTATGTGCGTATCGCGCTGGTCGAGAACGAACATCGCATTCGTCAGGCCGCGCGCAACATCAAGCGGTTCCTCTCCACCAAGGATGAGAACCTGCAGAATGTGATACCGCTCGAAGGTCGTCGCGGATAATATTTCAAAAGGCTACGGGCGGCATCATGCAGCCCGTGGCATCCCACCCGATAAGCCACTCCATACAGAAGGTCGATATAATGAGTGATGCATTACGGATCGGCGTTGCCGGGCTCGGCACCGTTGGTGCTTCGGTGTTGCGTATCCTGCGTGACAAGTCCGAAATGCTCACGCGCCAATGCGGCAAGCCCGTAACGGTTACGGCGGTCAGTGCCCGCGACCGCACGCGGGACCGCGGTATCGATCTTTCCGGTATTGCCTGGTTCGACGATCCGGTGGAACTGGCCAAATCTGCCGATATCGACGTTTTCGTCGAGCTGATCGGCGGTGAGGACGGCCCGGCCAAGGCTTCCGTGGAAGCAGCTCTGCGCGCCGGTCGCCATGTCGTCACCGCAAACAAGGCCCTGCTTGCGCGCCATGGCGTTGCGCTTGCCAAGATCGCCGAAGACAAGGGCGTTCTGCTCAATTTTGAAGCGGCTGTTGCGGGTGGCATTCCGGTCATCAAGGCGATGCGTGAATCGCTGACCGGCAATACGGTTTCGCGCGTCTATGGCATCATGAACGGCACCTGCAACTATATCCTGACCCGGATGTGGGAAGAGGGTATTTCGTTTGAAGACTGTCTCAAGGACGCGCAGCGCCTCGGTTATGCTGAAGCTGATCCGACGTTCGACATCGAAGGCAATGATACGGCGCACAAGCTGGCGCTCCTGACCAGCCTTGCCTTTGGTACGCAGATCGCTGCCGACGATATCTATCTGGAAGGCATCAGCAATATCTCGCTGGCCGATATTCGCGCCGCTGATGAACTCGGCTATCGCATCAAGCTTCTGGGCGTCGCGCAGAAGACCGATACGGGCATTGAACAGCGCGTGCACCCGACCATGGTGCCGACCTCGTCGGTCATCGCGCAGGTTCATGGCGTCACCAACGCCGTGGCAATCGAAACCGATCTTCTGGGCGAGCTTTTGCTTTCCGGTCCCGGTGCAGGTGGCAATGCGACGGCTTCCGCCGTGATCGGCGATGTTGCGGATATCGCCAAGAGCCGTCCGGGTTTCCAGCACGGTCCTGTGTTCGGTACGCCTGCCAAGGCATTGCAGCCTTACAAACGGGCCAAGATGCGCAAGCATGCAGGCGGTTACTTCATTCGCCTGACCGTCCTTGACCGCATTGGCGCTTTTGCGGCCATTGCCAAGCGCATGGCTGAAAACGATATTTCGCTGGAATCGATCGTCCAGCGTCCACCAATGGATGGCGCAGCCAACGAAGGCATCAAGACGGTCATCCTCGTCACGCATGAGACGACTGAAGCAGCCGTCAAGAAAGCGCTGGAAGCAATCCTCAAGGACGATCATCTGGTCGATAAACCGCAGATGATCCGCATCGAACGCGCCGGGTGAGAACCGGCGTGCCTGCCTCTCTTGCAGGTTGGATTCACCTTTGTTATGAAAGCCGGGTCGGATTTGATCCGGCTTTATTCGTTTCAAGAGACAAAACAGGAAAAGGAGGGCTGTATGATGTATGTGACGCGTCATGATCATCACCGTCAGCACGGCCCCGATTTTGCCCTGCATAAGTAACTTGTGCAGGGCGGAAAAAGACTGAAATCACTGTCTTGTTCTGCCTTTTCCTGAAGGCGCGGTCGTTGAACCGCTGCCGGACATTCGCCAGCACATCTATTCGTGTCACGGTTTGGAAACCGGACATTCGTGCGTGGCAGAATTGGGCTGATTGCCATGTCTCTTGTTTCTATCCAGAATCTTTCCCTGACCCTTCATGAACCTCTGTTTGCCAATCTCGATCTCGTCATAGGCGAGGGCGAGCGGCTTGGCATCGTCGCTGCCAACGGGCGCGGCAAGACCAGTCTTCTGCGTCTCCTTGTCGGGGAGGGCGATCCGACACTTGGCACCATCACGCGGTCGCGCGGGTTGAAGATCGGCTATGTCAGCCAGTATGTGCCCGAAAACCTGTTGAACCGCAGTTTCTATGAGGTCGTGCTGGATGGGCTTGACGAAGAAGAGCGCGATTATGAAAGCTGGCGCGCCGATATCGTGCTGGATGACCTCAACGTCACCGAAGAACTGCGGCAGCGCTCCATCGGGCAGTTGAGCGGCGGCTGGCAGCGGCTTGCACTTCTGGCGCGCGCTTGGGTTTCCGAACCTGATGTTCTTCTTCTCGACGAACCAACCAACCATCTGGACCTTGAAAAAGTGCGGTTGCTGGAAGACTGGCTGAATGCGCTGCCGCGTTCGGTTGCGGTGGTCGTCAGCAGTCACGACCGCGCTTTCCTTGATGCGGTTACGAAGCGAACGCTGTTTCTGCGGGCGGAAAAATCACCGGTTTTCGCCTTGCCATATAGTCAGGCGCGTGTTGCGCTCGATGAAATCGACGCGGCCGATGCCCGGCAATTTGAAAAGGACATGAAAACAGTCCAGCAGTTGCGCAAGCAGGCGGCGAAGCTCAACAATATTGGCATCAATTCGGGTAGTGATCTGCTCGTGATCAAGACCAAGCAGTTGAAAGCGCGGGCCGACAAGATCGAGGAAAGCGCCAGGGCGGGGCATGTGGAGCGCTCAGCCGGCAAGATCATACTGAGCAGTCGAGGCAGCCACGCCAAGGCGCTGGTTGTTCTCGATCAGGCCGAAATTGCCACGCCCGATAGGCGGCTTCTCTTCAAGACAGGACAGCTTTGGATCAATCCCGGCGACCGTATTGTTCTGCTGGGGGCCAATGGCATGGGCAAGACCCGGTTGCTGACGCTCGTGCGCGAGGCCATCCTTGCGCCGGATCAGGCACAAGCCGGTATCAAGGCAACGCCGTCACTGGTGCTTGGATATAGCGATCAGGCCCTGTCGGAACTTCGCTCGAACCGGACGCCATTCGAGACGATTGCAAGAAGGTTCGATATTGGCGACCAGCGGACGCGATCCTTGCTGGCCGGGGCGGGCATGACGCTTGAAATGCAGGCCAAGCCGCTGGAACGCTTGTCTGGCGGGCAGAAGGCGCGACTTGCCATGCTGGTTCTGCGACTGACCAATCCGAACTTCTATATTCTTGATGAACCAACCAATCATCTCGATATCGAAGGTCAGGAAGCGCTGGAGGTGGAACTGCTGCGCAACGAGGCGGCGAGCCTGATCGTCTCGCATGACCGCAGTTTTGTTCGCAATGTCGGCAACCGTTTCTGGATGATCGAAAGAAAAAAGCTGGTCGAAGTGGAAACTCCGGAGTTTTTCTTTGATGGAATCGGAAGCTGATTGCCCGCAACATCTTTTGGTTGTTTAACAATTTCTGCAACTTCTGGCCGGGTGTGGGCGTTCACATCCGGCCCGGACATGAAACGAAGCGTGTATAGCTTAAATCGATTAAGAGTTTGAGCGTACATTGTTTTTAGCTCTCTCGCCCTTGCAGGGGGCGGGGGACTTTGACAAAAGGTTTGCACAGTGTCGCTATAAGAGGCGGCAATCGCGGGCTTCATGTGCCGCGTCCACGCAATTCGAATTCAGGACTTTGTTCAAATGGCCAAGACCGCAGAGCAGCACCCCCACGGACTGGATCGCATTCTCACACTCGAACTGGTCCGCGTGGCCGAGCGTGCAGCGGTCGCCGCGGCGAGGCTGCGTGGCCGTGGCGACGAAATGGCTGCTGATCAGGCCGCCGTCGATGCCATGCGTCAGGAATTGAACCGTCTTCCGATCGCCGGAACGGTTGTTATCGGTGAAGGCGAGCGTGACGAAGCGCCGATGCTCTATATCGGCGAAGAAGTTGGCACCAAGCAGGGACCGGACGTCGATATCGCGCTTGATCCGCTGGAAGGCACCACGATTTGCGCCAAGAATCTGCCGAACTCGCTTGCTGTCATCGCGATCGCCGAGAAGGGCAATCTGCTTTATGCGCCTGATGTCTACATGGAAAAGATCGCTGTTGGTCCGGGCTACTCGAAGGGCGTCGTGGACCTTGATGCCAGCCCGACGGACAACATCATGTCCGTCGCCAAGGCGAAGGGCGTGAAGCCGAATGAAATCACCGCCTGCATCATGGATCGCCCGCGCCATGCCCGTTTGATCGAGGAAGTGCGGGCGACTGGCGCTGCCATCCGCCTCATCGGCGACGGGGACGTGGCCGGTGTGATGCACACGACCAACCCGGACGAAACCGGGATCGACATCTATATCGGCATTGGCGGCGCGCCTGAAGGCGTTCTGGCTGCGGCAGCGTTGCGCTGCATTGGTGGCCAGATGCAGGGCCGCCTTCAGCTCAATACCGATGAAAAGATCGCTCGTGCCGCGAAGATGGGCATTGCGGACCCCAAGAAGGTCTATTCTCTGGAAGAAATGGCCAAGGGCGACGTGCTTTTTGCCGCTACCGGCGTGACGGATGGCAACATGCTCTCCGGTGTGAAGTTTGCCCGCGACTATATCCAGACGCACACTATCGTCATGCGTTCAAGCTCGCAGACGGTGCGTGAAATCAAGGCAAGGCATCAGGATCTGTCCAAGTTCTAGGGGATTGCGCGAGAACGGTTCAGCCTAAATCTTGGCAGGATTGAGCGTAGAATAGTCAAAGGTGGCATTGCAAAAATGCCGCCTTTGTCATGTTCTCGTTATCTCAGGTTTTGGGCATAGACTGCAATGCTTTCAGAACCAGCTTTGTGATATCCGCGTGGATGTCCGCACGCGGACGGCGGGCATCGTCACTGCAAATGGGGTCTACCTCACCAGCAGATTTGAGCCGGTCTGCAGCGCCTTTCTTGCATTCGGGCAGAAAGCTGAAATGGGTTGCGCCAGCGACAGTGACATAAGTTCCCTGCGGTGTGATCGATGCCAGCTTATCGGCAACCACTCCCGTAGGGATTGTCTCAACTTCTCCAAGATTGATGAAGCTCATGGGAATTGAAATCGATGCAAGGCTTTGTGCATCGTAAGCTTGCGCGAGGCCGGGGTCGATCATTATGGCTGACGCGATGCGGCGGTCGAGATTGGATTGCTCGAAGCGGCTCTTGTCCACTGAGCGCAGATCGACTTTATCGACTTTTATCTGCTTATCATCTCGGTAGCCGACGCCGCCAGCATACCATGCGCAGTCCCACTTGCCGTAGGTGTCGCAATAACGGGCATAAGCTTCGAGATTGGCTCTTGCCCCCGCAATTTCCATTGCTGCGGCGCCGCCGAGCGAGAAGCCGAGAACGCTAATCTTGTTTTTGTCGATTATTCCGCTCCATGCGGGATCTGTAGTCATCGTATCGATTACTGCTGACAGGTCGCCTGTGCGTTGCCAGATTTTCGGCGTGTCTTGTGGGGTGGAATCACCGCTGGTCGTGCCGGGGTGATTGGGGGCCGCGACGATAATGCCTGCCTTGACTAGTTCGGTTGCAAGCCAGGCCATACCCTGAGCGCGGCCGCCGGAGCCATGCGACATGACAAGCAGTGGGAAGCTACCCTTTTCCGGTGTGGCGTCGATTACAGCCGGAGCGCCTTTGAAAATTATATTGTCCCCGATAAGGGTAGCTTTGCCATCGATTGCGGCTGGGTACCATACACTGACTTCAAGATTGCGGCCCGGTTCAGCGCCGCTGATTTTGATTTCTCGCTGGCCGACATCATGGGCCTGGCTGGGTACGGCGATAAAAAGGGTGAGAAGGGCGCTGACGATATGAAAACGAAGCATGGTTATCTCCCGTGGTTGACAGAACACGGAAAACGTCACCTGTTTTCGTGAGAGTTGCGTCCTTAATCATGATTCAGGTCGTTTCTAATCGCGATTTCGGCCATGATCGGTTGTCTGCATATTGATCGTGTGTGCTTTATGATTTTCATTCCTTTGCCATTCGTCTCCACACTTTTGCTTCTGTTACTGCTGGCCGTATTGCTGCACCGTTTCGGTTGGAACGGAGCGAACCGCCCCTTCCTTTTCGTGTTGGGATTGAGTGCCTTGCAATCCCTCATTGTAGGACTGCGCTGGGGCTATGGCGTTACAGAACTCCGCTATGTTTTACCTGTTCTGGCCAGTTGTTTGCCGGGACTGACGCTCACGAGTTTCAGAAGCCTGATCCATCGGGATGAAGCAGGCGATAACGTTCTTGGCTGGTTTCACGTGTTGCCGCCATTTGGTGTTGCTGCACTTGTATATTTTGCACCGGGTCTGATCGATCTGGCGCTAATCGGACTTTACGTTGGCTATGCATTTGCCCTGTTGTTGCTTGGGCGCTCAGGTCCAGATGCATTGGATGCGGCACGCCTGGATAGTGCGGTGGCAGCGCATCGGGCTCTTGTCATTGCTGCCGCATCGCTGTGCCTTTCTGCCTTGTTTGATCTGGTGGTGGTTCTGGATTTCCAATGGCAGAAAGGCGATTCTGCGGCTGCGATCATCGGCAATGGCAATCTATTGGGTCTGTTTCTCATCGGTCTGACAGCGTTGGTGGCAGCCCGCGCGAAAGTCGCGCCGGAACTGGATTTTGAAACAGCACCACCCGAACCAAACGCGGAAGCAGATCGCAATGTTCTGGACAAGATCGAAGCGCTCTTGACTGAGCAAAGACTTTTCCTGGATGAGAACCTGACGCTATCGCGGTTGGCGCGGCGCGCCTGCATTCCGACACGTCAAATATCGGGAGCCATCAATCGGCTGACAGGCAAGAATGTTTCCCGCTTCATCAATGACTATAGAATTGCCGAAGCTTGTCGGCGGCTTCAAAAGTCCGACACTTCTATAACGGCTGTAATGTTTGAATCCGGATTTCAGACCAAATCGAACTTCAATCGCGAGTTTCGACGGGTGACGTCGCTTAGTCCCGCTGATTGGCGAGATAAAAATCGTCTGTCTTGACCGTTTGCCGCCTTTTGTGTCTTTAGAAACTTATGACGACAGAGCGCTTTTTCCTCGGAATAAAACAATCCGCAACCGGACAGAAATGGGTAGACCGGCTTGGCCTGCGGGAGGCCAATACGGCGCTTGCCATTGCGCAGCATCACGGCATTTCCGATCTTGTTGCACGCGTGCTTGCCGGGCGGGGGGTGTCGGTAGAAAGCGCGCCGGAATTTGTCGATCCGACGCTGCGCAATCTCATGCCCGACCCGGCGACGCTCACAGATATGGAAAATGCGGCAAGCCGTATTGCCGATGCCATTCTGCGTCGCGAGACCGTGGCCATTTTTGGCGACTACGATGTCGATGGGGCGTGTTCTTCCGCCTTGATGGCGCGTTTTCTCAAACATTACGGCATTCAGCACTCCATCTATATTCCTGACCGGATTTTTGAAGGTTACGGCCCCAATCCCGATGCCATGCGCGATCTGGTCGCCAAGGGTGCGACCCTTATCGTCACAGTCGATTGTGGCACCAACAGCGCACCGTCGATTACAGCCGCCAAGCAGGCTGGAGCGGATGTCGTCGTGCTCGATCACCATCAGGTCGGCGGCGATCTGCCTGAAGATGCGGTGGCTATCGTCAATCCCAACCGGGAAGACGATATTTCGCAGCAGGGGCATCTTTGCGCCGCAGGCGTGGTCTTTCTGACATTGGCACAGGTGACCAAAATCCTGCGTGAGCGCGGCAAGGGACCAGGCCCTGATCTTCTTTCCCTGCTCGATCTGGTGGCGCTGGCAACGGTTTGCGATGTGGTGCCGTTGACCGGCGTGAACCGCGCTTTCGTCGTCAAAGGACTGGTCGTTGCTCGGTCGCAGAGCAATGTCGGCCTTGCGGCTTTGGCGCGCGTTGCCCGCATTGGCGAACCGCTCAATGTCTTTCACCTCGGCTATCTTATCGGGCCGCGCATCAATGCTGGCGGGCGTATCGGCGATGCGGGGCTTGGCGCTCGATTGCTCACGCTGGATGATCCCGCAACCGCGGATCGTATTGCCGTGGAACTTGACCGGCTCAATCAGGAGCGTCAGGCCATGGAAGCCGAGATGCTTATGGAGGCGGAAGCGGAAGCTTCGCTGGAAATATCCGGCGGTGCGGGCGCATCGGTGATCGTGACGGCAAGTGACCGCTGGCATCCCGGTATCGTCGGGTTGCTGGCCTCGCGGCTTAAGGAAAAGGCCCGGCGGCCAGCCTTTGCCATTGCTTTCAACGCCAATGGTGTCGGATCGGGTTCCGGTCGCTCGATCATGGGGCTTGATCTCGGCAAGCTGGTGCGGGGCGCGGTGGAACGCGGGCTGCTCGTCAAGGGTGGTGGCCATGCCATGGCGGCCGGTATCACCATCGAGCGCGCAAATCTCGGCGCGTTGCGGGCTTATCTTGAAGAAGAATCGGCGCATATCGTTTCGCGCCTGCGCGAAAACCAGAGCCTGTCCATCGACGGTGCGCTGGCCGCATCGGGCGCAACAGTGTCGCTCTACGAAGCCTTGCAGAAGGCTGGGCCCTATGGTTCTGCGCATCCGCAGCCTATATTGGCGCTGCCGCATCATATATTGGCCGATGTGCGTGGCGTGGGGCGCGATCATGTGCGTGTCGCGTTGCGTGGCGCGGATGGAAAGCGCGTCAATGCCATCGCCTTCCGGGCGGCGGAAGGCGATCTGGGGCGCTTCCTGTTCAACAATATAGGTCAGAGCGTCCATGTGGCAGGCAATCTGTCACTAAATCATTGGAATGGCTCGGTCACGCCTCAGATACAGATTCTGGATGCCGCTTTGCCTGTTTAAAGTTTCGGGCTCGTTTGAAGGTTCTGGGTCCATTTGAAATTTCTGGATTTTTTGTCTTCACGCTCTTGTGAGGTGTGGGGGCGAATTCCCATATGAGCACTGATTTAAACATTCAGACATGACTCTAAGTGGGAGAAACCGATGCCGGGTTCCGGAAGCCGCCTGACCAAACTGACAGCTGCAATGGTATTGGGGCTGATTGCCTCTTTTGCTGCGGTCGATTTCGCCGAGGCTCGCCGTGCGGGCGGTGGCGGTTTCGGCAGCCGTGGCGCGCGCACCTATCAGGCGCCAGCGCCGACGCGCACTGCACCTAACAATGCCGCGCCGATGGAACGTTCGATGACGCCGAATACCGGCGCGACGCAGACCAACCGTCCGGGCGCAACAGGCACGCAGAATGCTGCGCAGGCACAGCGTTCCGGCGGTATGTTCGGTAACTTCGGTCGTTCCATGCTGGGCGGTCTTCTCGTCGGTGGCCTGATCGGCATGCTGCTCGGCAACGGCCTTGGCGGTCTTGCCGGCATGTTCGGCCTGTTGTTGCAGGTTGCGGTGATCGCGCTCATTGCGATGTTTGTCATGCGTATGTTCGCAAATCGTCGCCAGCCGGCAGCGGCAGGCGCCGGTAACACAGGCGCGCAGCCTTTCGGTGCGGCAAAGACAGCAGCCCCGCAAGCTGGTTCACAGGCCGGTTTTGGTGGTCGTACGCCTTCGGTGAACCCGTTCGAGACCAAGCAGGCAGCCGCTCCGGTCACTCCCGCCGCTTCGGCGGTTGAAGATGAACCGATGGATGTCGGTCAGGAG
The DNA here is from genome assembly GCF_002252535.1 of Brucella lupini. Taxonomy (NCBI): domain Bacteria; kingdom Pseudomonadati; phylum Pseudomonadota; class Alphaproteobacteria; order Hyphomicrobiales; family Brucellaceae; genus Brucella; species Brucella lupini. Next base: position 12,878 of record NZ_NNRN01000034.1, on the reverse strand, counting down.
GATCTGGATCGTTTCGAACAGATGCTTGCTGAAGTCCAGACCGCCTATGGCCGTGAGGATTATGCAGCGCTGCGCAAGCTCGCTACCCCGGAAGCCATGTCCTATCTGGCGGAAGAACTGGGCGAGATCGCTTCCAGCGGCATGCGCAACGAAGTGAAGGACGTCAAGCTTCTGCAGGGTGACGTTTCCGAAGCCTGGCGCGAAGGCGATGTCGAATACGCAACCGTTGCAATCCGCTATTCGGCGATCGACGTGATGCTGGATCGCAATACCGGCGCTGTCGTCGAAGGCAATCCGGATGAGCCGGTGGAAAGCGTTGAACTCTGGACGTTCACCCGCACGGATGGCGGTGAATGGCTTCTCGCAGCCATTCAGGGAACGGAATAACTGTTCAGTATTGAGAAAAAGCCCCGCCCTTGTGGCGGGGCTTTTTTTATTACCAGCTACCGATATTTTCGGCTGAAGCCCAAGGCTCCTGCGGCGCCAGACGGTCGCCTTTCTGGATCAGTTCGATGGAAATGCCATCGGGCGATTTGATGAAGGCCATGTGCCCGTCACGCGGCGGACGATTGATGGTGACGCCCGCATCCTGCAGCTTCTGGCAAGTGGTGTAGATGTCATCGACCATATAGGCGAGATGGCCGAAATTGCGGCCGCCCGTATAGGTCTCCGGATCCCAGTTGAAGGTGAGTTCCAGTTCCGGCGCCCGCTCTGCCTTCGCCCGATCCGTATCGGAGGGCGCAGCAAGAAAAATCAGCGTGAAGCGGCCTTTGTCATTTTCAGTGCGGCGGATTTCTTCGAGGCCGAGTTTGTTTACATAAAAATCGAGAGATTCGTCGATGTCGCGAATTCGGACCATCGTGTGCAGATAGCGCATAGTCTTTTCCTCGGCTGTTGTAATTCGGGCGGTTGACGTTCGGGAAACGCAAGGACATCGAATCCGATGTCGGAGGCCGAACGTCAAGTTATCATGGACAGAGTGACGTTCAAAAATTTTGAGCAGCAGATGTGACCGGAAATGTCCTGAACATGTCATTGCCAAATTGACGACCGGCCATATTTCAGGTGGTGGGTCAGTTTCAAACGCTGCTGTGCCGGGAAAAGTAACCATGAAGTTGTGAAGTCTGTGGTCTTCATGGGGACGGATGCAAGTTTGGGCTTGCCGCCTCCGGTTAAGGAAGTGTTATTCTTTGGACAAGAATCAGGTCGGAATCGCAACGGAAGAACAGAGGAGGGGCGAACGCATGGCGGACAAGTCTGTGTCTAATGACCAGTTTCACAGCCAGCACGCCTCGGAAGAGCTGGGCGATATCATCGAAGTCTCGGGCCATATCAAATGGTTCGACGTAGCCAAGGGCTACGGCTTCATTGTTCCAGACCAGCCGGGCCTTAATGACATTCTTCTCCATGTGACGTCACTGCGCCGCGACGGCTTCCAGACTGCTCTGGAAGGTGCACGCATCGTTTGTGAAGTTCGCAATGGCGATCGCGGCCTGCAATGTTTCCGCGTCCTGTCGATGGATACGTCTACTGCCGTTCACCCGGCGCAGATGCCGCCACAGCGCACTCATGTGACTGTTACGCCGTCGAGCGGCCTTGAGCGCGTGATCGTCAAGTGGTTCAACCGCACCAAGGGCTTCGGCTTCCTGACGCGCGGCGAGGGGACGGAAGATATTTTCATCCATATGGAAACGCTGCGTCGTTTCGGCATGATGGAGCTGCGCCCCGGTCAGGTCGTGCTTATTCGCTTCGGCGAAGGCGACAAGGGCCTGATGGCGGCTGAAATCCATCCGGATATCGGCACGGCAATCCCGGTTTCGCATTAGAGCATGTCTCCCGAAAGTGGGAGCCGGTTTCGGGGTAAAGACATGCTTAAAAACAAATGGATAGAGCGGTTCCAATGATTCCGCTTTAACCAGGACGGATCTAGGGCGCGACCGTTAAAAGCGCGCCAAATTTCTCAATTCTTGTAACAAGCAGGTGAAGGCCGCTTTGTGCGGCCTGAGCGGTCTTGTCGTCACTCTGTCCCGTTGCTAGGTTCCAAGCCTGTTTGTTTACAAGCCAGTTTGTTTATCTGAGTGGGCAGGGTATGGGCCGCATTTTTCTCGCTTTTGCATTTGTTTTCTTCGCATTCGTTGCTCAGGCCGATGAGACACAGCCGATGCGGCTGCCGGTCGACAAGGAACCGCTGACATTCATTACCTCCAATGGCAACAAGGTAAATTTTGCGCTGGAAGTGGCTGAAAGCGACGATGCGCGTGTGCGCGGCCTGATGTGGCGCACGGATTTTCCCAAGGATCGCGCCATGATCTTCGTGTTCGGAGAAATGCGCCGCGTCATGATGTGGATGCAGAATACACCGTCGCCTCTTGATATGGTTTTCCTTGATGACAAGGGACGCGTATCGGCCATTCACGAAAATGCGGTGCCATTCTCCGAAAATATCATTTCATCTGAAGTTCCGGCAGCGTATGTCGTGGAGGTTCTGGCCGGTACGGTTAAACGAACCGGCATAAAGATTGGTGACAAAGCGGTCCATCGCGTGATTTGTGGCGAATGCCGGTCGTGACGCTGCTGTAATAAAATCAAGAGGAATAATCAGGTGAGTGCCCTCGATATCGAATATTTCGAACATGACGGTTTGCGTCTGGCATATCGTCAGGACGGAGAAGGCGATCCGATCCTGCTCATTCATGGCTTTGCTTCTTCAAGTCTCGTCAACTGGGTTTCGCCCGGCTGGTTCCGCACGCTGACCGAAGCCGGATACCGCGTTATCGCCATCGATAATCGTGGGCACGGGCTTTCCGCGAAGCCCCACGACGCAGACGAATACACGCCGACAAAAATGGCGGCTGATGCCGCAGCCCTGCTCGATCATCTCGGGATCGAAAAGGCGCATGTCATGGGCTATTCCATGGGCGCACGCATCACCGCATTTCTGGCGATTGAACACGCCGAGCGCGTTCATAGCGCTGTTTTCGGCGGGCTTGGCATCGGTATGGTGACTGGCGCTGGCGACTGGGAGCCTATTGGCGAGGCGCTGCTTGCAGAAGATCCGACCACGATCACCCATCCACGTGGGCAGATGTTCCGGAAATTTGCCGACCAGACGAAGAGTGACCGTATCGCCCTTGCAGCCTGTGTGATTACCTCCAAGGAGCTGGTTCCCGCCGCTGCGATTGCACGCATTATGCAGCCTGTTCTCGTGGCCGTCGGCACGACCGATGATATTGCAGGCAGCGCGCAGGAACTCGCCGATCTTCTGCCAAATGGACAGGCCGTCGATATTCCGGACCGCGACCATATGCTGGCCGTTGGTGACAAGGTCTACAAGCAGGCGGTGTTGCAGTTTTTGAAAGAAAATCCGCTCTGACGGGAATTTGATCTTGGACAAAGAGCGCGCCGACAGGGCGCGTCAAATTCGGCTGTGTCAAGGCAAACCATTTTAAGTTATGCTGCGCGCCGAACTCGTATTGCGGCGTGGGGACTGAGCGAAAGTTCGGCTGCCGTCTCCTCCTCGCGCGGTGCAAAACTGGAGTATGCATATGTCCGTTCGCACATCAGCGAAAGCGACCCCCGGTCTGGGTCAGGTCGATCCTATCTGGCATTCCATCCGTGCCGAAGCGGAGGAAGCCGCCAAGAACGATCCCGTATTGGGCACGTTCCTCTATGCGACGATCCTCAACCAGCCGAGCCTGGAAGATGCGGTCATGCATCGTATCGCCGAGCGTCTCGGGCACGCCGATCTGAGCGCCGATATTCTGCGCCAGACCTTTGACGCGATGCTGGATGCCAATCCTGAGTGGTCGCAGATTGTCCGCGTCGATATTCAGGCGGTTTATGATCGCGATCCGGCCTATAGCCGCTTCATGGACCCTATCCTTTATCTGAAGGGTTTCCATGCGATCCAGACCCATCGTCTGGCGCATTGGCTTTACCATGAAGGCCGCAAGGATTTTGCCTATTACCTGCAAAGCCGCTCGTCATCGATCTTCCAGACCGATATTCATCCGGCCGCACGGCTTGGCAGCGGCCTTTTCCTTGATCATGCGACCGGACTTGTGGTCGGCGAAACAGCGTTGATCGAAGACAATGTTTCGATTCTTCACGGTGTCACACTCGGCGGTACGGGGAAGTCGAGCGGCGACCGTCATCCGAAAATCCGTCACGGTGTGCTGATCGGTGCTGGCGCGAAAATTCTCGGCAATATCGAAGTCGGTCATTGCTCGAAAATTGCAGCCGGTTCGGTGGTTCTGAAGCCTGTTCCGAACAATGTCACGGTAGCCGGTGTGCCGGCCCGGATCATGGGCGATACGGGTTGTGCCGAGCCTTCCCGCGTCATGGACCAGATGCTGGGCGAAGGGATTTAGGCGATACATCGTATCGTTGCAGCTTGAACAAGGCCGCTTGCTGGTTTTTTCCAGTATGCGGCCTATATTCTGTCTAAAGAGGCTATTGGACGCCAACATCCCTTGAGTCCCCGTTTATCGGGGGTTTACATAGGAAATTGCCGGGTGCAATAAACCGGCTCAATTCAATATCAGGAGAAGCCGGTTGAAACCCGAAGAACTCAAAAAACTGGACGCCTATTTCAAACGGACTTTCAATAATCCCGGCCTGCAGGTGAAGGCGCGTCCGCGCAAGAACGACTCCGCCGAGCTTTACCTCAACGACGAATTCCTGGGCCTGGTCTATAAGGACGAGGATGAAGGCGAACTCTCCTACAATTTCTCGATGGCCATTCTCGACGTCGATCTTTGATCGGTCGCGGTAATCGCGTCGCAAACGACGCTGATGCCGGGCAGGGATGTTCTTTGACGCCCTTTCCTATGGAGAGGGCGTTTTGTTGTCCAGATATGACTCCAGATATGACTAATGAGGATTCATGAAGATCATCGCTGCCACGCTGGCCCTTTCTGTCATGCTGCCATCAGTCGTCCGTGCGCAGGCTATCGAGGATGACGGAACCTGCCCGAAGCTCGCAGAGAACTTCAAAACCATCTATTTCGGATTTCCCGATATCAAGAAGGATTCCATCGAGCGGATTGCGAGCTGGAAAGCCTCTTGCGCGAGCAAGGCGCCCGTCGGCAAGGAAAATGTCGTCGCTTTATGCACCGCCCATATGACGAGCGAAGGCAGCGTTTTCTTCTGGATCAAGGCGGGCGTGGAATCAGAGCTGAGCGGTTATGAGATTTGCGATTATCCCTGAGAACGCCAAATAGTTTTGACCCTTGGGTGTCTTTATGAAATTCGGTTTTTCATTGGCCATGCTTTTGGTGGCCCTGTCCTTAGCGGCGCGCGCAGAAGTCCTCGGCACTATCGAAACCGAACAGGACGATGGCTCACGGTCGGTCATTGAGATTCTCGATGAACCGCAAAGCATCGGGAAATGCGACGGCGCTTTCGCCGCCGCAGCCTATGTCATGGACCACAACTACTCGCTTCTCGCAGGAAAAGGATGCTGGAAGCTTCTTGGGTCGGCAGAAATACTAAAGCTGGAAATCGTGCTGGCTGCCACGGAGGAGCATCTTTTGAGCGGCGTTCCGCTCAGCCAGATCAAGTTCGCTGAAGACGGTCGCTCCAAATTTCAGTATCTGGTTGGGCAATAAAGCGTGTCGCGCTTTATCAAATTTGAAAGGCACGCTTTAAGCTTTTGTTTTCAAGCATGTCTTTATCCCATCGTAGCGGGGATCAGAAATCAGTCCAGTGAACCGATTTCCCCGCGGAGGCGGTTCCCACTTTTAAGCAACATGCTTTGAGATCAGTCGATCTGTTTCGTATCGTTTCCCAGAAGATGCGCGTTCGCAAAATCGACAATCGCCTTGTCCAGTGACTTCCATTCGCCAAGCATGGAGCGGGGGAAGCGATAAAGTATCTGCAAGTCGCGGCCGAACTGGACGTCGCGCTCGCATGAATTGAAGCTTTCCGCACCGCTATCCGCAAGACATCGTGCAACGAATTCCGGCTTGCCGCTGCTCGGATCGGACAGGACCAGTTCCTCGCCCTTATAACCGCTGCTTTCCAGAAAACGGTGTACCGTCAGGTTTCCGGGGGCGGTTTCCCCGTTCGGGTCTATCAGCTCGGCATAGATGGGCAGATAGCGCCCGCTCATGTCGCGGGACATGGTTCGCTGTTCGATAGACATGAAAATGAGATGCCGCTTCGAAGTGAGAAGGTTGAAGATAGCGCGGTCGCGTTCCGTATAGCCGGTAAGCCCCGGCCAGCGGGCATAAAGATCGAGACGCCCCGTCACCCCGTCACGTCGCTGGTTCGAAAAGCGGATCATATTGGCTGGAATCGACAGGACATTGTTGCCAATGATGATTTCATAACCGTGCGTGCTGTCGGAGTGTCCGCCGCGCGCAATCAGCGGGCCAAGCAGACGCCCGCCAACATTTACGGCAACCGAAAGCAGAATCAGGACGATAACCGCCAACAGCAGCCAGCCGAAGAGGCGGCTTCCCATTTTCGAGGCGGTGTAATCTGGTGCTGTTTCCATCTGGGTGTCATGGTGATGATATTGCAAAAGAATATCGGTCTTTTATGGTTAACAGAGCGTGAAGTCGTGCTTGTATGACGGCTTGAAACGGCTTAGCGATTCAATATCGAGTTTGCTGATGGAGGAAGAACATGCCGATCTATGCATATAACGGGCACAAGCCGCTATTCGCGGACCGCAGCAGCAACTGGATCGCGCCTGATGCGACCCTGATCGGCAAGATCGTTGTGGGTGAGAATGCCGGGTTCTGGTTCGGTGCCGTATTGCGCGGCGATAATGAGCCGATCACCATTGGCGATGACACCAATGTTCAGGAACACACCATCATGCATACCGATATCGGCTTTCCGCTCACAGTCGGTGCAGGGTGTACCATCGGGCATCGGGCCATTCTTCATGGCTGCACCGTCGGCGACAACACATTGATCGGTATGGGAGCCATCGTTCTCAACGGCGCGAAGATTGGAAAAAACTGTCTGATCGGGGCAGGGGCGCTTGTGACCGAGGGCAAGGAAATACCGGACAATTCGCTGGTCGTCGGTTCTCCTGCGCGAATCCTCCGGGAACTGGACGATGCTGCGGTCGAGAAACTCAGACTTTCCGCGGAGCATTACGTCGAGAAGGCCCGGTCTTTCATGCGTGGGCTGGAGCCGGCCTGAAAATAAAAAGGACGGGGCCAGAGGGAGACTGACGGCCCGTCCTTGTTTGTTTTGTCTTTTGGTTAGTTCTTGATGCTGCCGACCAAGAGTTCGCGGTCGCTCTTGATTGAAACCCAGCTACCGGTGTTCGTGGTCGACTGGCGCTTGAGATAGGTATAGTCGGTCTTGTTCCAGGCGAGGACGCGGGTATCGAGATTGTCGAGAATGAAGTCACCGCGGTCGGTGCGAACGGTCAGAACCGCATGGCCTTCACCGTTTGGCTGACGGACCACTGTGAAAAGCAGCGTATTTGCCGGGATGCCGAGCGCCATCAGTTCACGACGCTTCAAAAGCATGTAGTCGTCGCAGTCACCGACTGTTGTCGGATATTCCCAGTATTCCTCGCGACCCCAGGCTTCCATATCGGTCATCGGCGCAATCTTTTCGTTGACGCTCGCATTGACCGCGATGATCTGTTTCCAGATTTCCGGTGTCAGCTTCAGCATATTGCTGTTGCGGCTGGTGATGTTGCATTCGGACTTGTAGCGATCGCAGAATTCGTAGTGGCCTATCGGCTGCGAAGTGCGTTCGCCGGTCGTCATCCACGGTGAATTGGAGGCGGGGCTTGCTGCCTCTGCCAGTCCGATTCCAAGCAGCATCAGGATGGCTGCGATGATTGTTTGTTTTGTCATTCTTTTGTCTCCCTGTTGGAGACCAAGATGACTTAGACAATTTGAAGGCACGCAAATTTGCGCGCGAAAATGCGAGTCAAATTCGATTAAAACTGCAAATAACGCTGAAACTTTTTGTCAACGAACGGACAAATTCAGGGCAAAATGGGCTGTTTTTGCGGCTTTTTCGTGAATGCGGGCATTTCGTGGTTTGCCATTCCGTAACCTTGACGCGCGTTCATCTTTTGGGCGGATGCTTTCAGCCGAAAAGATTGTCCAGCGTTGTGCTGGTCTGGATGGTGGCGAACTCGATTGCAAAGCCGCCTTGGAAATGACGGACGACAGTTCCCCGGATCGGTCCAAGCATGACGCCGCTCTTGATCGCGGGCTTGAACTCGCTTTCGATTGCCGCACCGGAAAGCGAAAGGTCCGCAATGCGGCACAGTCTTTGGGCGCCATCGGCAAAAGTAATGTTCTGCTGGGTCTTGCGTGGCACAACACGTTCGTGACGGCGATCTTCGGGCAGGGCAAGTTCGTGCTTGTTGGCAAGCCAGGTCAACTGTGCGGAAAGCTTATCTTTCTTCTGTTCGGAGGTCGACAGGAGAATGTGGAAGCCTTCGGATGTAACCTCGTTGGCAATGCCTTCAATCCGTCCCACGTGATCGATATAGGCGATGATCCGTTCGCCGTTACGCGGCGTTGCAATTCCGCTCATCAGGGCAGTTCCGGGCGACATACGCTTGATGATGCAGGGAAATTCGCTGCGATTTTCCAGCATGTAGCGACCGTTGAGATCGACATTCACGGCGTTGAAATTTTCCTGCCGCACATTGCTTGCAGTAGATGCCGCAGCAAATCTATTCATCAAAGCCGATCCATCTCGAAATTGGGTACTCTTATTATCCGTCACAATACAGTAGCCGTCGATAAAGAGAAATCGCGATTTCAACCCTACGTCAGGCTTTGCCGCCCTTGATGACGCGCAATTTCGGAGCGGCGTGCTCCTGTGGCTGCGTCAGGCGAACATTCGTCCATTCCCGGCCTGTTCGGGGTGCATTCACCGTGATGGCAGCCGATTTTCGGATGTCATCCGCAAGAATCAGATCGGGCGCCACCGGGTCGATGGAATTCAAATGCCCGAGGACGATTGGATCGGCTCCGACCCATGCGACGGAATCAAGCACGGCGATGCTGCCAAGCAGGCTGATCTGCCCGTTTGGCGCCTCCAGCGGGGCGAGAAACATTTCCAGCCCGAGGCTTCGCCCGGACATGCTGATTCCCACATGCGACACGAGGGCAGGGACTTCCAGGCTATTTACATTTTCCGACAGTTCGCCAAGGGCTGCCCGGTCTCGCTCGGACCAGAGCGAGAGAAACCGTGTGTTCTTCAGTTCCCGACCGAAAAGGGTGCAGATGCGTGTTCCCGCCAGACGAAACGACAGGTCGCCGTCTTTTTCAGCCTCAAGGAAGAAGAGGTCGGACAGATGGCGCCCGAGCTTGCGCGGCTCGATCTGTTCGCGCATCGGCGTGCGAAAGAAACCGCTTTCAGTGCGGGCCAAGCGCTGCCATTCGGCGAAAATCGCGATCGTACTGCGGTGTTTCATCATGCGCCGTTGATTTGTCCGTTGCACGCGGAGGCTGGCTCCGCTGTTGAACGCATTAAAATAGTATTAACGGCGAGGATGCCAGTTTAACCCTTTCTTCATCCACCGGGCTCGTTCGTTAAGGTTAATAATAAGTAATGGTTGCACGGCACTGAAAGACGCGCTTTGATAGGGCATCAGACGAAGCCTTTGACTTGGTTGGCGTTTTTCTGAGCTCCAGATTTAATTTCGCGAAAGATTTCTGTTCGCGTGAAGGCCGACCGGGAACCTCCGTCGGCCTTTATTTTTAACAAATTCTGCCCTATCAACATGCATCGACCAGACGCAAAAGGCTCCTTCGGTCCAATTGCGGTGCTTCGCATAAAATAGAAAGCAGCAGTTCATGAGCGTTCCCCAGCCGGAAATGAACGGCAGTAACCGCCGGTCGGGCGGTAGTGAGCCGATGTTCAATATTCCGGGCGTTGTTCTCGCTCTGATTGGCCTCTGCGCCGCAGTCTATATTTATCAGAACTACCTCATCAGCGAGCAGCAGAACTATGAATTCATGCTGAACTTCGCGCTCATTCCGGCGCGGTTCTCGCTGGCGGACGGGTTCACCGATCCCGCCGCACTTTTTACGCTCATCAGCTATTCCTTCATGCATGGCGGCTTCGCCCATATTGCCGTCAACATGATTTGGCTTGCGGCTTTCGGTTCCCCGTTGGCCGGGCGCATCGGTACCGGACGAATGATCGTTTTCTGGATATTCACTTCGGTGATTGCCGGGTTGACCCATTACGCGATCTATCCGGACAGCGTTTCGCCACTGGTGGGCGCATCGGGCGCGATTTCGGGAATGATGGGTGCAGCGGCGCGTTACGGTTTTCGTCGCATCGGCCATGGACGCAGATCGGAATTCGCAGGCCCCGTTCTTCCGGTGGGGCTGACCCTGACGCTGAAGCCCGTCCTGACTTTTGTGGGTGTCTGGTTCCTGATCAACATTATTACCGGTCTTTATTCGACTGGCGGGGCGGACCTTTCCAGCATTGCCTGGGAAGCGCATATTGGCGGCTTCATTGCCGGCTTCTTCGGTATTTCACTGATGGACCGACCACGCAGCTATGATGCCGTGCTGAGGCGATAGGGTTCTGCACTCTTTTGGCTTTGACAAAGCCTTCTCCCCATTTGATGCCACTTGCTAATCGGACGATCGAAGCGCACCATCATGGAACGTGGTGGGAGGAGCTGCGTTCTGCTTCATATGGCGTTTGAACGCCAGAAGCAGCGAGTGCTAAATCTTGGAGGGACTTTGGCATGACCGTAAGATCGATTCTCGAGACAAAGGGCAGGGATGTAGTGGTTATCGCACCTGCCGATACACTATCCCATGCTGTCGCCATGTTGAACAAATACAAGATCGGCGCTCTGGTGGTGTGCGACGAGGCCGGTCGAATCAAGGGAATCCTGTCAGAGCGCGATGTGGTGCGTGCTGTTGCCGCTCAAGAAACCAAGGCCATGAGCATGCCGGTCACCGAGGTCATGACGGCAAAAGTGCAGGTTTGTCGCGAACATCACACGATCAATCAGGTGATGGAAATCATGACACGAAGCCGATTCCGCCATATGCCGGTGGAAGAGCATGGCAAGCTCGTGGGAATTATTTCGATTGGTGACGTTGTGAAGCGGCGCATCGAAGATGTTGAGCGCGAGGCGGAAGATATTCGCACCTATATCGCCACTGCCTGAGAGCATTTCCAGCGAAAGTGCGAAGCGGTTTCGCGTAGGATAATGCGTACAAACAAAGAGATAGAGCGGTTCCACGCTTCTGTTTGAGCTGGAACCGCTCCGGGTCATCGCGATTCGATATCTGTATCTCCCGGCAGGGCAACCGGCCGGGAGGCATTTCATTGAAGAGTCATACTCGAATCAACGTGCGCGCAGATATCGCTCAGCAGCATAAAGCGAGATTGCAGCCGCATTCGATACGTTGAGCGACTTGATTTCGCCCGGCATGTCGAGGCGGGCAAGCGCGGTGACTGTTTCGCGCGTCTTTTGACGCAGGCCTTTGCCTTCTGCACCCAGTACCAGGGCGATTCGTCCGCCGGACAAGGTGGCTTCCATTTCCTGTGGCCCTTCCGAATCAAGGCCGATAGTCTGGAAGCCGAGGCTGTGCAGTTCTTCAATCGCTTCGGCCAGATTGCGCACTTCGATATGAGAGATCATTTCGAGTGCACCGGAGGCGGCCTTTGCCAGAACGCCGGTTTCCTGCGGGCTGTGACGGCTTGTCGTAATCAGCGAGCCAGCACCGAAGGCGACGGCTGAACGCATGATAGCGCCGACATTGTGCGGATCCGTCACCTGATCGAGAACGAGAAGCAGCGGGCTGTCCTTCAGTTCGGACAGTTTACGGGCGCGCAGCGGTTCAGCTTCTATCATGACGCCCTGATGGACGGCCTCGGAACCCGTTTCCTTGTCGATATCGCGCGGATCAACGATTTCGACAGGGAAGGGGAGAGATTCAGCCTCCCCGATCTCAAGTCGGGCGAATCCGTTTCGCGTCGCGCGCATGCGCAATATCTTGCGTTCCGGGTTTTCCACGGCGGCGCGGACTGTATGCAGGCCATAAAGCCGTACGGTTCCCTCAGTCACGGCGTCTGCCGAAATGGAAGGACGCTGCGGTTTGCGCGGTGATTTGCCTTCGGTCACGGCCTTCTGGTCGCGATGCTGGCGGCGCAGGCGCGCATAATGAGAATCTTTTGGGGTGCGGGGCGAGTTTTGATCGGTCATGGCGTGCTTATAACTCTTTAGGTGAGCGGAAGATAGCGACTTCACCTGTGATTGCTATCAGGCTGTTCTGATTGCAAAATAATCTCTGATAGCTGGAAAATCCTGAGAAATGCGGGCGTTTGAGCCTATGGAACAGGAGCGTGGAAGAGGATCTTTCCACGACGTTGTGGACGGACATGCATTCTTTTCGCTTTTACCCTGTTGACAGGGGATAAGCTTATCGTCATAAGGCCCCTCGCGGATCGACGGCTGGCCCAACAGTCAGCCAGAAGCCCCGCGGAAATGCCTAGTCGCTCGACTCTGCTGATAGTGATATCTGGAGGGATGCCCGAGTGGTTAAAGGGGACGGACTGTAAATCCGTTGGCTATGCCTACGTTGGTTCAAATCCAACTCCCTCCACCACTGTCGGATCAGAGTTAAGAGTGCGCGGGTATAGCTCAATGGTAGAGCAGCAGCCTTCCAAGCTGAATACGCGGGTTCGATTCCCGCTACCCGCTCCAAATTTTTCAGAGCGGTTTGGCGTGTAAGGAATCATCGACGGGCGGTTCGCCGTTCCGTTTTGGCATAAATGCTGGCCCGGAAGCCAAAAGGCTTTTGTGCTGGCGCTTGAGCGGTTCTAGAACAAAGAGAACAACGGCGATGGCAAAGAGCAAATTCGAACGTACGAAGCCCCACGTTAACATCGGCACGATTGGTCAC